>CAJXTR010000054.1 GCA_913060465.1 uncultured Cryomorphaceae bacterium
ATCCAAAGGCTCAATATTCTCCTGAAAGTACTTGGTCGTTTGGTAGTCCGTAGCGATAAGCGCAAATAGCTTTACTGCATTAGCCGTCAGGTTGGGATTGTTTAAGGGGCGTTGTATAATCGCCTTTGCATCATCGTCAACCGTTAAAATGGTGTTACGAATAATCCCTAAACGCGTTTCCTTAATAGTTCTATCCGGCTCAAATTGAATTTGAGCGCTCAAGGTTAAGGTAAAAAAGAACGCCGCGGCTAACCAGCCGCGGCGCATCAATGATTGTATTGTCATTTGAAATTGGCGTGGTTCACCACGAATTTCGTTATTCCCAAGTAAACAATGGACGGTCTTGCATCATTTTTACAACCGCATCCCCCACTTCTTTGATATGGCTGTCCGAGTCGATGTTCATTACTACGCGATCGATTAGATCTGCGATAGAATCCATATCTCCTTCTTTCAACCCGCGAGTGGTAATTGCAGGTGCACCCAAACGAATACCAGAAGTCGTAAATGGACTCTTGTCGTCGAATGGCACCATGTTTTTGTTCGCAGTAATGTGGGCGCGCACCAGCGCTTGTTCCGTAGCCTTACCCGTAACCCCTTTATTACGAAGGTCAATCAGCATCAAGTGGTTATCTGTACCTCCTGAAATGATATCATACCCACGATCTACAAAGGCCTTCGCCATGGCAGCCGCGTTCTTTTTAACTTGAAGCTGGTAGTGGAAGAATTCATCAGATAATGCTTCACCGTAAGCCACAGCTTTTGCAGCGATAACATGCTCAAGTGGCCCACCCTGAATACCTGGGAAAATTGCCATATCAAGCACATTACTCATCATTTTAATCTCTCCCTTAGGCGTAGTTTCACCCCAAGGATTAGGGAAATCCTCTCCCATCATAATCATACCACCACGAGGACCACGAAGCGTTTTATGCGTGGTTGTAGTAACAATGTGACAATGCGGCATTGGATCGTTCAAGATTCCCTTGGCAATCATACCGGAAGGGTGTGAAATATCTGCCAATAGAATCGCGCCTACTTCATCAGCGATTTCACGGAATCGGGCAAAGTCAATATCACGGCTGTATGCAGAAGCACCAGCAATAATCATTTTCGGTTTACACTCTTTGGCCTTCGCCTCAATGGCATCATAATTCAATAATCCAGTTTCCTTCTCAACACCGTAGAATTCAGCGTTATATGTTTTTCCAGAGAAGTTAACTGGAGAACCATGTGTAAGGTGACCGCCGTGGCTCAAATCGAAACCAAGAACTGTATCACCCGGCTTCATAACCGCAAGGTAAACAGCAGCATTAGCCTGAGATCCTGAGTGTGGCTGTACGTTTACATATGCCGCACCATAGAGTTCTTTGGCACGATCGCGTGCTAAATCCTCAACGAGGTCAACCACCTCACAACCGCCGTAGTAGCGTTTACCAGGATATCCTTCTGCGTATTTGTTAGTTAATACCGAACCCTGCGCTTCCATAACTTGGGGAGAAGCGAAGTTTTCAGAGGCAATAAGTTCTATGCCTTTGATTTGGCGTTCATGTTCCTTGGCAATTAGGTCAAAGATGGCTGTGTCTCTCATGATCAAAAATGGTAAGTCACAAAAGTACTAAGCCCTTGTGGATTTCCCATCATGAGTTTTTCACACTTAGAAAGGATTCGACCAACGTGAATCCGTATACACGTCCGAGCCCGTCAAAGTCTTAACAAAAGCCTCTAAAGCCGCGCGCTCATTGGCCGTAAGCTCTAATTGAAGTCTGTTTGGCCCACGACGAAGACGAAGATCTAAGGTGTTGTTATTCACATCGGCGATGACTTCGTTGTAATGCTCAATGACGGTTTGAAACTCAATGAAATCACCGGTATGCATCATGGGACCATTGGGCTGACCGTTGGGGCCAATAACATCACGCAATGAAGGTGAACGCGTATTAGTGAAATCCGCACTCGCTGGGTCGCCTGCAACGTGGTCTACTCCATTGTTACGAGAGTTGGGATCGATATCAAACTCTGGTGGTTGGTGACAACCTGCACATCCTGCTCCACCACCCGTACGAATACCATTGATATCAACGTTTGGCGGCGCTAAGAACAACGCTTTGCCTTGATTTTCTTGTGCAGTGAAGTTTTGAAAGGGCTGATTGAGCGCCGCCATCGTGGTAAAACCATCGTCAAATTTGGCATCAAAACTTTCGATTGAATTCACAAAATCAGTCAAGGCCAAGCCCATTTTCCCCAGCGTCACAGTACTATCACCATCAAAAGCCCAAGCAAACAATTCTCGGTAGTAATCTGTATTCTGTAATCGGTCCACCAAGACGCTAACGCCCGGCTGGCCGTTGGTACCGCTAAATCCCATTTCGATGTGATCCTGAATAGGCTGTACTACTTGAGCTTCAAGATCCGCGGCACGTTCATCCCAGAACATGTGCTGTTCTACAGCAAACCTGTTGTTGACTAGTCGCATGCTGTGTCGTCCCGTCAACCCACCATTCAACCCAATGCTGCGTTGTGTCGTATCTGAAAAGGCGAACTGCTGCTGATGGCATGAAGCACATGCAATAGTTTGATTATCACTCAATGCCTTGTCGTAAAAGAGCACCCGGCCAACAGTAGCTTTTTTATCATCAATGGCAATTCCCCCTCTATTGTCTTTTTGAATGTACCCTGGTGCCTGACTCGCATATGAATAGGGCGGCTCAACAGGCACGCTCGTTCCAAAGGTCGCGTAAACAGCCTCGAACGGTTCCGCGGGCGTAGGTTCTGTTTTGCCACAAGCTGTAGCGAGCAGTACAAATGCTGAAATTGCGAGAATGGCAGGGGTCGTTTTCATAGGCCGAGTTTCTACTATGACGCCTTAGAATTGAAAAGGTTTAAAGCGTTATCAAATCCATTTCTTCAATCAACCACTGCTGTCCCGCGAACTTATCGATGATGAATAACACATATCTGCTATCAACCATGATATTGCGGCAGATGTTCGCATCAAAATTTACATCACTCATGGTACCTTCCCAAATACGATCAAAGTTCAGTCCAATAAGTTCTCCGCGACCGTTCAATACAGGTGAACCGCTGTTTCCACCCGTGGTATGGTTGGAGGCAATATTACATACAGGGAGTTTTCCGTTTTCTGAATATTGGCCGTAGTCCTTGTTGTCGTACAACTCAATAAGTTTGGCCGGCATGTCAAACTCATAATCGCCAGGCTTGTATTTCGCCATAGCACCGTCGAGGTACGTAGTGGTTCCATAGGATACGGCATCTCGAGGGCTTACACCTTCTAGCTTTCCGTAGGTCACACGCAGCGTGCTATTAGCATCTGGGTAAAAGTTGCGCTCAGGAAACACTTCCATCAATGCCCGCATGTATTCCGCCGAAAGTTCAGTCGCCTTCTGCAACAACGCGTTATCAGGAGATACTGCATAAAACGCTTGGAATGCTGCTGTATTGAAGCTACTTGCCGCTGGAGCGACTGTTTCAAGATCGATAGGCTCATCTTTTGTGGCCAATTCTACCAACGCATCAATCTCATCATGAACTTTGCTTACAAACGTGGCTTCATCCATATCCCCTATCAAATCGGGGAAAGTTTCCAATGCCATAGAAAGCATAGCTGCTGTGGTTTTTTCACTAACTGTGCGACTGTAGTTCTGCTGAAACTCAACCAGTACTGCGTTCATATCAACATCTGATTTGGCTAGCTTGCTCATCATAGAGAACCACTCCATTCCGTAGTAAATGGTTTCGATGAATTCGTTGCGCTTGAGTTGACCATCTGCAATCTGCGTATTGTTCACGGCAATTTCGTCCAACAGGCCGCTGTATTTGTCCCAAAGGTTGGCATCTGCGGCTATGCGGGCCGTGAATTCTGCTTCGAGCTTGCGTTTGCGGTCAAGGCCTTTGGAGAATTGGACTCCTTCAATCTGACCGATCCACTTTTTCCAACCGTTGGCAATGCGGGCGTATTTTGACGCATATTTAAGCTGAACCTCCGCATTTGCGCGCATTTCAGCATCCATGATGGATAAAAGAACATCGCGGATTTCTACGCGACGGGCGTTTTCCACATTGACCAATTGGTCCATTTCAACCGCCGTCAAATATTCTTGAGTACGACCGGGATAACCGAACACCATGGTGAATTCTCCAGGTGTACGCGGAGCGATATTTACTTTCAAGTGTTGTGCTGGTGTAAAGGCATTACCGTTCTCATCGTATACTCGGAACAAACTGAAATCCCCTGTGTGGCGTGGGAATACCCAGTTGTCAGTATCCGCGCCGAACTTACCGATAGAGCTCGGGGGCGCACCAACTAGGCGTACGTCGTTGTATTTAATAGTGGCCAACAAGAAGAATTGGTTGTTATTGAAGAATGGAACCACCTTGTAAGAGAGGTTTGGGTTGTCCAATTCTTTGGCTTCAATCAAGGCAGCCTCGATTTCTTTGAATTTATCGCCAGAGTTTACCAAGGCATTGGTCACATCTTCCATGTAAACCAATTGCTCAACGAACAACCCTGGGTTTTTCAACTCCTCGTCCATAGAACGTGCCCAAAAGCCGTCTTTGAGGTAGTTGTGCTCCATCGAGCTCTGCTTTTGAATCTGCCCGTACCCACAGTGGTGGTTGGTCAAGACCAATCCTTTGGAAGAAATGAATTCGCCCGTACAGAACCCACCAAAGCTTACAATGGCATCTTTCAAGGAGCTGTTGTTGACACTGTAAATATCCTCAGCGCTAAGTTCGCAGCCCATGGCTTGCATCTCTGCGATGTTATTGTTCAGGAGCATTGGAATCCACATGCCCTCTTTAGCGGATAATTGGACACTAAAAACCAAGATTGTGATTAGGGTAACGATTTTCTTCATCTCTTCTATGTAATTTGCGGAGTGTAAACTTAAACATTACCAATGAAGAAATTTCTCATAGCGGCAGTTAGTGTCGCACTTTTTGTAGGCTGTAGCGCTCCAGAAGGCACCTTCAACCTGAGCATCGATATTCCTGAGGCAGGTGATAGCCCTGTTCGCATTTCACTTGAAGACAACGAAGTATTGTTCGAAGGGAATTTGTCAAATGGAAAATTGGACACTGATATCGATGATATCTTGGAGCAACACGTTATGGTTCAAATCCAAGAATTGGGTACACCAGGCATGTACTTCCACGATGGTGCAGATGTAAGCATTGCTTTCGACTCGATCAACGGATTCCAAATCAAAGCGGGCGCATTCAATGATTCTGTAAACGCTTTTAACCAGCGCCTAGAAATGTTCAACAATACCATGGGTATGCTTGAAATCAAGTTTAGAGATGCTATGACTCAAAACGACACTGCTGCACAAGCAATGATTCGTACTGAGGCGATGAACCTTCTAGACAGCCAAGCTAAAACGGTAAATAAATTTGCTAAGCGCAATGATCTCTTAGGTGCAGCTATCATTCTAAGCCAAAATTCTTCAGACATCACCATCGAAGATTACATCGCAGTTCGCGACCAAATCAGCGAAGAATATCATGATTGTCCGGATTACGCGAAGATTGAAGCTAAGATTGCGGAAATGAGCCGCTCAGCGGTAGGAACGCCTTTCACTGATTTCTACCAAGCCACTCCGGATGGTGATTCATTGAACATTCTAGGTGTTGATGGTAAGTACGTTTTGGTAGATTTCTGGGCTTCTTGGTGTCGACCATGTCGCGCTGCGAACCCTGCCCTAGTATCCTTGTACAACAACTACCATGACCGTGGGTTTAACATCGTAGGTATTAGTTTAGATCAAGATGGTGCGAAATGGAAAGCTGGTATTGAAGAGGATGGTCTTCCTTGGCCGCAGGTAAGTGACCTTCAAGGTTGGGGCAATGAAATCTCTGTTTACTATGCGATCCAATTCATTCCACAAAACCTACTTCTAGACGACAATGGCGTTATCGTAGGTAAAAACCAAACGCCCGAAGAACTCGCGGCTTTCTTGGAGAACAATCTTTAAATCAAACCTTGTCTTCGTCTGAGCAACCACTCAGATGCAGCAAGTAACAATGCGAATCCCCAGTACCACCAATGCGCGTGCTGGGGATTTTTTTCGCGTATTGAAATCCACTGATCAGCATCCAAGAAATCCTCCGTGTTAATACTGGAGATGGAATCTGATGATAGGATCCACGCCTCCTTCGACCATTGATTCAAAAGATCCGTATTCAGCGGAATTTTCGATTCTGCATCTCCTTTTTCAACCGTGACCAATTCTTCTAATTCGTACACCTTGCCGTTCGCACTGTGCGTTACTTGAATACGGTATGTGCCTTCCGACGGGAATACAACACTAAACTGCACTGCTGGGCCGGAAACATTTGAACTAAGTGGCCGATCTACAACCGAACCCTCTTGTAAAACGACAACGCTCACATCAGACGGCTGTGGTACGTTATCACCACTTAAGAGCGCTGAAATCCATCGGCTTCTCGCACCAGAATACAAGCGTTGCGGGCCACTTAAAGTTGGATGTATGTCCGAGTATTCGTTTACAAAACCATCCAACACTTCTTCAAAAAGCATTCCTGCGTTTTCATCCATCAAGGCACTCTTATACCAGTGAACCCCAGTAAAATCGTATTCTTCCGATTTTGTCCAATGCTCCGCATAGCTCAGTACTACTGGGCCATCAACCTTAGATGAAGCTACGATTTGCTTTGCATTTAAGCGTTTGATCTGCTCAAAATCCATTGGTAAACTACCCGATAACCAAAGGGCTCCTTCTGGCATTTCACCAGGCTTCTCTCCTACAACGATCATTGGCGCAATACCCGACTCCTTCGCCTTGACAATGTTTTTGAAAGGCACCAAGGCATAATGGCGCTTTTTTGCCCAACGACGCACCATCATTTCATGTGGATGTGCACTAGCGGCAACGAAGGCAATCGTTCTAAGATTGTCCGCCACTTGAACCCACGTATTCAACGTGTCCTTGCGTCCGTTCTTAGTTGCGAAAGTTTCAAGAAGATAATTCCCCGGCGTTTGAGGCGCTCGAAGTACTCCTTGTTTAGTCGAAACCACCGTGTTATTCCATCGAACCTCCACATCCGCACCTTCTTCGCACTGGATCTCGTAAGGAATAGCGGTTCCTGTAGTGGCCAATTTTGTTACGCTTACTCCATAAATAAGCTGAGTTGGGTCCAAGCCCTTTGCTGGCAATAAAATGGCCCCGTGTGGTGCATGTGCCTCCTGAGGCGTTGGTATGTGACCATCACCTATATATACCCAAGGCATGTCCGCAGGTATATTTTGCTCCGAATATGCTCGATCTATCCATTGAATGGCAGGTCCCGAAATTTGATTGGCCAATTCCTGATAAACCGCTCGCACATTACCATCAACGGAGCGCGAGGTGTCTAAAAGGCTTACTATGACCTGAGGTCGCAAGCGTTTGTTCTCGCGTATTGCATCAGGAGCGAAAATGGCATAAACGAGCAATCCCGTCCATCCAAAACGAAGAAGAGCCAGCGTCCAATTGGGCACGGGCTCTTCATTTTTATAAAAGTATAGATAGAACGCTACCAAGGCGCCAACAACGACGGCGATAATGGCAGCGATCGCGCTGTTCATCAGGTCAACATACCACCACAAACGTTCATTACTTGGCCAGTAACGTAACCGCTCATATCAGAAGCTAAGAACAAACAAGCGTTGGCCACATCTTCTGGTGAACCACCACGCTTCAACGGAATACCGTCACGCCACTGTTGAACCGTCTTCTCGTCCAAGACTGCGGTCATTTCAGTTTCAATGAAACCAGGTGCGATCGCATTACAACGAATGTTACGCGACCCTAACTCAAGCGCTACAGACTTCGTAAAGCCTATGATACCAGCTTTTGAAGCAGCATAGTTTGCCTGTCCAGCGTTACCCTTCACCCCTACAACAGAGCTGATGTTTACGATAGACCCAGAACGTTGCTTCAAGAACGTACGCTGTACGGCTTTGGTCATATTGAACACTGAGTTCAAATTCACCTCGATAACACGAGTGAAATCTTCTTCAGTCATGCGCATTAATAGCATGTCCTTCGTGATTCCAGCATTATTCACCACGATATCAACGCCACCCAAATCTTCAATAACCTGAGCAACCAACGCTTCCGCATCCTCCATTTTTGAAGCATCTGAGCGGTAACCTTTTACGTTCGTTCCGTATTGTTTTAATTCTTCTTCTAACGCCTGTCCTTTTTCAACAGAGCTCAAGTAGGTAAACGCAACATTAGCGCCCTGCTTGGCGAAAGTTTCGGCAATTCCTTTACCGATTCCTTTAGAGGCCCCAGTAATGATGGCCGTTTTTCCAGAAAGTAAACCCATATGATTTAATTAAGTGCGGTTTTATTCGGCAGCAAACCTACGGCATTATCTCCTTCGTACGCAACAATAAAAGCGTTGTCAAAGCCTAGTTTTACCACCAATTCTAAAAATGCTTGCGCATCAGGTAACGATGAATACGAACCCAATACGACTTTGAAAGCGCCTGAATCACCACGAACTGAAAGCTGATCAAGTCCGTAAGATAAATCGCTGATATTTAAACTATTATACGCTCCAACCTGAATAGAAAATTCAATTCCTGAATTTGGTGTAAATACAGTGTCAATGGCCACACCCTCACGCCACATCTGCACCTGCATTTGAGCAATCTCAGATTCAGAAGGACCATTATCGCGCAGGGCAAAAAATACCGCCCCTGCGAAGCCAATGACCACTAACACCCACGGAAACCAAGCAACACTTGTTGTGCCTTTCGCCTGGCGCTCAGCTAATGCACTTTTAAGCTGAGTGTTCTCCTGCTCAAGCTGATCAATGCGTGCTTTTGTTTTGGGTGATAAAAATTCCATGAAACGAATGTCTTAAAAATAGCTTAGGCTTCCTACAAGGGAGCAACTAAAATGCCAATAATGGTCCCTATCATGAAAAGAATGGTCTGTATAATGAAACCTATGTTATTAAGGATCACGAGTGCCCAATGCATTTCACCGAAGCGCTTCCAAGTCAAGGGTGGCTTACTCACCGGTTCCTTCATCCCTTCTTCTCGTTCCAACTGCGCCTCTGTTTTAACTGCATAAGGTTCATTGCACCCCGTACAACGGTATTGGTACTTATCCTGCTCTAGGGAAACCTCATACCATTGCGTACAGGAAGGACATTTAACTTGTTTCATGCGATAAAGGTAGTGCAATAAAAAAGCCGCTCGAAGAACGAACGGCTTTCTATATTAATAGTCTTAATAAGCTTATTTACCTAGCAATTTCGCCATAGCAGTACCGAGGTCTGCAGGTGAATCTACTACAGTGATACCACAGTCGCGTAGGATTGCTTTCTTAGCAGCAGCTGTATCCTCAGCACCACCTACAATAGCACCAGCGTGTCCCATAGTACGTCCAGCAGGTGCGGTTTCACCAGCAATAAACGCTACAACAGGTTTAGTTCCATTTTCTTTGATCCACTTACCAGCTTCCGCCTCCAGTTGACCACCAATCTCACCGATCATGATGATTCCTTCAGTTTCTGGGTCGTTCATCAACAACTCAACCGCTTGCTTTGTAGTAGTCCCAATGATAGGATCTCCACCGATACCAATTGCCGTAGTTTGACCTAATCCAGCTTTTGTACACTGATCAACAGCTTCATAAGTCAAGGTTCCCGACTTACTTACAATACCCACAGTCCCCTTGTTGAAGATAAAACCAGGCATAATACCCACTTTCGCCTCACCAGCTGTCATAACACCCGGACAGTTAGGGCCAATAAGTGTACAATCCTTGTCTTTCAAGTATTCTTTCACTTTAACCATGTCCGCTACAGGAATACCTTCTGTGATACAAATAATCACTTTGATACCTGCCTCAGCGGCTTCCATGATACCGTCTGCAGCAAATGCTGGAGGAATGAAAATGATTGAAGTATCCGCACCTGCTTGTGCAACTGCATCCGCAACCGTATTAAATACTGGACGATCTAGGTGTGTCATACCTCCTTTTCCTGGAGTAACACCACCAACTACGTTGGTACCGTATTCAATCATTTGGGTTGCGTGGAACGTTCCTTCCTTACCCGTAAAACCTTGGACAATAATTTTGGAGTCTTTGTTGACTAGAACACTCATGTGAGATAGTTTTTCTGTGAAATACTCGGCAAATGTACTACCCAAGAGCAAAGCTTCCCACCCCTCACATTAATTTCTTTGCTCAATACTTATCGATGTATCTTTGAGCCGTGTTACGCGACGATATCATTTGTGCATTATCAACGCCCCAAGGTGTGGGCGCTTTGGCCATTGTCCGCCTTTCGGGGGCCAATTCCCACCGCCTCATCGAACGCCACTTCACCTCGGTAAAACAACAAAAACAGGGCTGGATTACGCACCAAGCCTACTTTGGCGATTATACCATCGAAGACGAAAAGATAGACGAAGTACTCCTGACCTACTTTGAAGATGGCAAAAGCTTCACAGGCGAGGAAAGCTTCGAAATAAGTTGCCACGGTTCACCTTACATCGTCCAACGAATCATTGAAAGCCTGCTCGAAGCCGGCGCCCGCCTAGCCGACCCCGGCGAATACACGATGCGTGCATTTATGAATGGCCGCATGGACCTCGCCCAAGCTGAAGCCGTCGCAGACCTAATTCACGCCGAAAACAAGACCATGCATGACGTGGCTTTGCGTCAACTTAAAGGTGGATTTTCAAATGAAATCACCGCTTTTAGAGAAGAGCTCGTCCACTTTGCGTCGATGATAGAACTTGAACTAGATTTTAGCGAGGAAGATGTGGAGTTTGCCTCACGTACTGATTTGCTCAACATGCTCCATTCTTTAAAATCGAATGTGAACGCATTGATTGACAGCTTTAAATACGGAAATGCGCTAAAAAAAGGAATTGCTACGGCAATACTTGGCGCCCCAAATGCGGGTAAATCAACACTCTTAAATGCACTTTTAGGGGAAGAACGTGCAATCGTAAGTTCAATCGCAGGTACCACAAGAGACACTGTTGAGGACACCTTTAATTACGGCGGATTGACTTATCGGCTTATTGATACTGCTGGTATTCGCGAAACCGAAGATTTTGTAGAAAAAATTGGGATACAGAAAGCATTCGAACAGGCAGAAAAAGCCGATGTGATTTTCTATCTCATCGATGCCACAGCTCCAGAAGATGATTTGGAGCAACGCATTGCACACCTGGAAAAGAGCGCTCCTCAAGCAGAACTCTTCTTGTGCATCAACAAAAGTGACCAAGCAGATTCTTCAGCGATCCGTTCCCGATTGAAAGATTCTTCACGTCAAATTTTCGAGATCGCAGCTAAATCCAAGGAGGGATTGTCTGAACTATTAGCAGCACTAAAACAAGCTACCGCTTGGACAGCCAACTCTTCTTCTCAAACCATTGTCACCAATGCACGCCACGCTGACGCCTTACGCAGAACGGGCCTTGCTTTAGACAAAAGTATTGA
>CAJXTR010000055.1 GCA_913060465.1 uncultured Cryomorphaceae bacterium
AGGAAGGTTCCTGAGGTCCCCACCCCATCATAGATGTAGACGCGGTCGTAACTATGGTATGTATTGAATGCTGAAAAGGTTACCGAAACTGTGGCATTTCCAGGAGGATCGATAACTAAAAACCCATCATCGTAGGTGTTGTAATTCCCATTAATTCCACCGCCGTCAACAAGAAAACCGGTACACGTTGTGGCGGTATCCGTAGAACCATCAGTTGGGATGGTATACAAGGTTTGCGAGCTTAGGCTAACACTGAACAAAAGGGCAAGGGCGATTCTGTAAATCATAGTATTAAAATGATAGCGCAAATGTACAATATCCTAGGTTGCTTTTGATACAAAATGAGCAAGCGCTTTTATCGGCTGATAATATGTATAGCGTTGGTAAAATTGACAGATATCATCTTTGTAAATGCCCCCTAGCCCCTACCTTTGTCATTCAGTATTTTACTAAAGCATGATTCAGACAGATTTGATCATTATCGGTGCGGGTCCTACAGGGCTCTTTACTGTTTTCGAAGCCGGACTTTTGAAAATGAAATGTCACCTCATTGACTCACTTCCTCAACCAGGTGGTCAGCTCGCCGAAATCTATCCGAAGAAACCTATTTACGACATTCCAGGATACCCTGTTGTCATGGCCGGTGAGTTGGTAGATAATCTAATGGAACAAATCAAGCCATTCAATCCCGGTTTTACGCTTGGTGAGAGTGCCGTAGCTATTGAAAAGACTGAAGACGATAAATTCATCGTGACTACCAATAAAGGTACCCAGCACATGGCACCATCCGTGGCCATTGCGGGGGGCTTGGGAGTTTTCACACCACGTAAACCACCCATTGCAAATCTACCGGCCTTTGAAGATAAAGGCGTAGATTACATCGTTCGCGATCCTGAGAAATTCCGCAACAAACGCGTGGTGATATCTGGAGGTGGAGATAGCGCGCTAGACTGGACCGTATTCTTGGCGGATGTGGCTAGTGAAGTAAGTTTGGTACACCGCAGAACCTCTTTCCGCGGACATTTGGATACGGTAGATAAGGTGCAAGAATTGGCCCAAAAGGGAAAAGTGAAACTCATCACTAATGCTGAAGTTGTGGATGTTCATGGAACGGACAAATTATCTCAAGTGAACATAAAGCAAAAAGACAGCGACGACCTTAACGTCGACTGTGATTATTGGTTACCGCTCTTCGGACTGACCCCTACCCTCGGTCCTATCGCGGATTGGGGATTGGAAATTGAAAAAAATGCCATTGTCGTGGACAACGCCACTGATTACCGCACAAATATTGAAGGCATCTACGCCATTGGTGACGTGAATACCTACCCTGGTAAGCTAAAGCTGATCCTCTGCGGTTTCCACGAGGCAACCATCATGGTACAAAGTGCGTTCAAGCGCGCCTTCCCGGACAAAAAGCTTTCGTTCAAATACACCACCGTAATGGGCGGCGTTGGCAGCCTAGAGTAAACCATGTCAGATATTACCGTCCATATCATCGATCGTGAAGGTGTACAACACGATGTTGCTGCCCCAACCGACATGAACATGAACCTCATGGAGGTTTGTAAAGCGTACGAATTACCGGTCAAAGGGACTTGCGGCGGTATGGCCATGTGTGCCTCGTGTCATTGCTACATTGAAAGCGACCACGATCTCAATGAACCATCTGAGGATGAAGAGGATATGCTCGACCAAGCATTTTTTGTTGAAGATAATAGCCGATTAGGTTGTCAAATCTTCATGGCTCCAGAATTGGATGGACTTACGGTCCGATTAGCTGAGGAAAGCGAATAATACCTTCAGTAAACGCAATTCCTGTCGCGCCGTTACTTCTTGAATGTTATCTTAGCGGGATTCACAATCTATCCCATGAAAAAGACATTCATACTCCTAACCGCAATGCTCCTTTCCTTTGGCAGCATTGCTCAACAAAGCATCGATCTAGGTACCCTTTGGCAACGCTATGCCTTCTATGCAGGCGGCATCAGCGGCCTACGCAACATGAGCGACAGTGAGCATTACACCGCTCAAGGCAACGGCACCATCGAACAATACAACTACCTCAGCGGTGAAAAGGTTGCCCTCCTGCTCGATGTGAATGCACTGATCAGCGAAGAAGACGCAGTACCTGCCTTTGATTCCTATGACCTCAGCGCAGATGAGCAATGGGCATTGCTTGAAACGGAGACCGATCAAATCTACCGACGCAGTTCAAAAAGCGTGGTATGGGTGGTAAACCTTCAAAGCCAACAGGCCACAAAGATTCGTCCGGAGAAAATCAGCAATGCAACCTTCTCTCCGGATGCGAACTATGTAGCCTACGTCTACGATAACAACCTATACATCTACGACATTAGTGAAGATGCGCACATCAGAATTACGTCTGACGGATCTTTCAATCATATCATCAATGGAGCTACCGACTGGGTGTATGAAGAGGAATTTGCCATCGTTAAGGCCTTTTGGTGGTCGCCAAACTCTGATAAATTGGCCTATCTGAAATTCGACGAGAGCGACGTTCGTAGCTTCAACATGGACATCTATGGGAAGGAATTGTACCCGAACCCTTATACCTTCAAATACCCGAAAGCAGGTGAAGACAA
Organism: uncultured Cryomorphaceae bacterium; assembly: GCA_913060465.1. Lineage (GTDB taxonomy): Bacteria > Bacteroidota > Bacteroidia > Flavobacteriales > Schleiferiaceae > UBA10364. Next base: position 2,607 of record CAJXTR010000055.1, read on the forward strand.
CAGTGTGGTTACCGCACACATTTGGGACATGAATTCAGGTAAGGTCATCAATGCGTTGAGCGATATTGATTACGAATACCTTCCACGTGCACAATGGTCGAATGAGAATACTTGGGTGGTCAGCACCTTAAACAGGTTGCAAAACGAATTCAACCTCTACGCTATCAACGCGACCTCAGGTGAAGCCCAAAATATCTACCACGAAACAGACGAAAAGTACCTTGAAATCAATGATGAGTTGTACTTCCTAGAGGATGGATCTTTTGTACTCTTGAGCGATCGCGACGGTTGGAACCACCTGTACCACGTCGCATCCAATGGAAAGATTAAACGTCAAATCACCAAAGGCGAATACAACGTCACGCGCCTCTACGGGATGGATGCAAGCAAGCGATTGTATTACCAAAGCACAGAGCGTTCTGCCATTGAGCGCAATGTATATAGCATCAAAATCAACGGCTCAAGTAAAGTAACACTTGCATCGGAACAAGGAACCCACAACGCAACATTCACTCCAGATTTCAAGCACTTTATCAATACGTACAGTGCTGAAGGTATTCCTACGCAGGTAAGCTTACGTGAATCTCGCAAAGGATCCGTATTGCGTACTATTAAAACCAACGAGCGTGCGGAAAAAGCCCTCGAAACCTACACCTACAGCCCGAAAGAGTTCTTCACTTTAAGTACACCAACAGGTGGCGATTTGAACGCTTGGATGATCAAACCGACGGATTTTGACGAAACCAAAACCTACCCCCTATTCATGTTTGTTTATGGCGGGCCAGGCAATCAAACCGTCACTAACAGCTATGATGCGTTCAGAGGTATGTGGTTCCAGATGTTGGCCAATGAGCTTGATATCATTGTAGCGAGTGTTGATAACCACGGGACAGACGGTCGCAGCGAGGAATTCAAAAAGAGTACTTACGGTCAGATGGGGAAACTTGAAACCCGAGATCAAACTGAGGCGGCTTTGGAATTGGCCAAACGCCCATACATCAATGGCGACCGTATTGGTGTGTTCGGTTGGAGCTATGGGGGCTACATGGCGTCCAATTGTTTGTTCCAGAGCCCGGAGGTCTTCAAAATGGCCATCGCGGTGGCGCCTGTGACGAATTGGCGATTCTACGACAACATCTATACAGAGCGCTACATGGGCTTGCCTTCGGATAATGGCGACGGATATGATGCGGACAGTCCTTTATCGCATGTGGACGGCCTTCAAGGAAAATACCTATTGATTCACGGAACGGGCGATGATAACGTTCACGTGCAAAACTCTATGCGCATGGTTGAAGCTTTGGTCCAAGCGGATAAGGATTTCGATTGGTTCGCCTACCCGGATAAGAATCATGGAATCTACGGAGGCAATACCACCATGCACTTGTACCGAATGATGACGGAGTTCATTGCTGAGAATTTATAAGAATTGGCCCCTAGCCGCTCTTAGAAATAAAATGTATACTTGTTGAACACAAAAACACCTGAAACATGAGTGATCAATCTATGAAGCATCCACCAGCGCTGTGGACGCTGTTTTTATCAGAAATGTGGGAGCGTTTCTGTTACTATGGAATGCGTGCCCTTTTGACCCTATTCCTCATCGAATCGATGATGAAAGGCAAACCAGAAGCGTTCTTGATTTACGGAGCCTATACTGCCCTAGTTTACGCTGCGCCTATCCTCGGGGGCCGATTAGCCGATAAATACCTCGGGTACCAATACGCCATTATGCTCGGTGCCGTATTGATGTCTATTGGTGAATTCCTCATCGTTGCGAGTACAGATATTTTAGATCTAAATACAGCACTTCGCGATACATTGATGCTCATTGGTATGGGTGGTTTGATCGTCGGTAACGGTTACTTCAAAGCGAACATTTCTACCATCGTAGGTAAACTCTACAAAGACGGCGATCCACGTCGCGATTCTGGTTTCACCATTTTCTACATCGGTATTAACGTAGGTGCCTTATTGGCAACAACGGTAGTAGCAGTAGTTGGTAAACAATACGGTTTCGAGTACGGCTTCGGTCTCGCAGGTTTAGGTATGCTTGCCGGTCTTTTAATCTTCTGGAGCGGTCGCAAGAAATACGAGCACGTGCCTAATATCAACATTACCGAAGCAGGACGCGAAAGATGGCTAGGTATGGAGCGTTGGAAAACAATCACCATCCTTTCCCTTTTGTTGATTCCGTTGTGTATGGTGCTGATTTTCAAAAACAGCATATTGATTTACATTTTGGTCGCCATCTTCATTTTGGTAGTCTTCCAATTGATCTCTGCTGGAGTCAAAGAAGGCGGCGTATGGAGAGATCGTATGATTGCATTGACCATCATGATGGTGATCAACATCATCTTCTGGGCTGCGTTTGAGCAAGCTGGAACTTCTTTAACGCTTTTCGCTAAAGAAAATGTGAATAGATACATGAGCTTCCTTGACTGGGAAATGCCTGCAACGATGACGCAGTTCTTTAACCCATTCTTCATCATCACCTTTGGTTCTCTGTTCTCTTGGATGTGGATCAAGTTGGATGCAATGGGCAAGAACCCTTCCATCCCAATGAAGTTTAGCTACGGTATTCTACAGCTCGGTGCTGGATATTTGGTAACGATCATCGGTATGCAGTTTGCAAACGAGGCATTCCAAGTACCGCTATTGACCTTAGTATTCTTGTACATGCTTCACACTACTGGGGAGCTGTTCTTGAGCCCTATTGGTCTTTCAATGGTAACCAAGTTGGCGCCTAAAAATATCGCCGGTACTGCAATGGGCGGATGGTTCCTTTCTTTCGCGATGGCGAACTACCTCGCAGGTGCCATTGCTACGCTAACCGGTGGTGAAGGCCATGGCGGCGAAGAGGCGGTAGCACTCAGCGCTGAGCAAGGTCTGCACACCTATGTAGATACCTTCTCTACCCTAGGTTTCGTGTTGATTGGTTTCGCTATTCTTATCGCGCTTTTGAGTAAGCCATTGAACAAGCTAATGCACGGCGTCGTGTAACTTTAGCATAGTTTTATCATACGAACCCCGCGCCTTGTGCGCGGGGTTCTTTATTTTGGACCTATGAAAAAATTTGCCTTACTCCTTGGAGTGCTCAGCTCCACCCTAGTTCTAGCTCAAGAGAAAATCCAATGGATGAGTATTGAAGAGGCTTATGAATTGACGTTGAACGAAGAAAATCCCAAGAAAATTTTCGTCGACGTCTATACGGACTGGTGTGGCTGGTGTAAGCGCATGGATAAAGCCACCTTCCAAAACGAAGAGGTAGCAGCCTACATGAACGCGAATTATTACAATGTGAAGTTTGATGCCGAACAGAAGGAGTCCATCGAAATGCTTGGGAACACCTTCGAATTCATCCCGCAAGGAAGTCGCGGTTACCACGAGCTGGCAGCGGCGCTGTTAAACGGAAAAATGAGCTACCCTACGGTAGTGTTCATGAATGGTAAGTTTGAAATGCTCAGCCCCGTCCCTGGCTACCAGGAGCCTGAGGCGTTCTTGAAAGTAGCCAAGTATTTTGGTGACAACATCTACAAGGAAACGAGCTGGCAGGACTATTCGCAGCAATAACCAAAAAGCCCCGCTTCGAGCGGGGCTTTTCTATATTAGAATTTAAAGTCGTACCCTTTTATGGTCAACTTATCGTATTCCTTTTGATCGAACTCAAATAATCGGCTCGGCTTCTTATTTCCTGGAGCTTCGAAAATGCTCTCCCCTACCTCAACAAGTAATTGGCTGCGCATAAACTTCTTACGGAAATTACGCTTGTCCAAGTCTTTACCCAAACATTCCTCGTACAAGGCGTGAATCATATTAAAGGTGAATTGCTTTGGTAGTAGAACGAAACCAATTGGACGGTGCTTTACACGACGTTTTAAGCGCTCGTAGGCCATCTCTAGAATTTCATTATGGTCAAAGATCATCTCTGGTGCATCTTTCAAGCAAAGCCATTCGTAGCCCTCAACCTTTACATCTTTAACTAAATCCCAATTCACTAGGGCATAGTGAGCAATATTCACCACACGTCCCATCGGATTGCGGTACACTTTAGCAAAAGCGTTGAGCTGCTCTAGGTAGACCTTGTCCATCCCTAGAATTTTCACTGCAAGGCGCTTGGCTACCTCTTCCACACTTTCAGAAGCACTGACCCAGTTACTAGGCAACATGGGCGCTCCACGGTAAGGCTCTTCAGATTTCTTACCCACGAGGGTAACTAATTTTTCACCGTTAAAGGCTATAACTACTAGAGAGGTCCCTAGTGCAACGTCAAATTTCATAGGCAGGAATATTTGATACAAAGATATAAAATGTACTTATGGAACATTCCATCACTCTGTTAAGTCTTTATTAAATAGGGCTTGACGAAAATTAAGTTCCATACAGGAACTATAACGAACAAATCTTGAGAATGTTGCAAAAAAAAGCCCCGCGGAATCCGCAGGGCTTTTGAAGGGTGAAAGACGGGGTTCGAACCCGCGACCTCCGGAACCACAATCCGGCGCTCTAACCAGCTGAGCTACAATCACCATTTAAGGGCCGCAAATATATAGTTATTCCGTTCATATGTGCAATAGGCCCGAAGAAAAAAGTCGCAAAAAAAAGGCCGGTGCAGTGATGCACAAGCCTTTCCTGTTAAATTGAAATTAATCCTCTAGAATACCACCCAAAGCGTTACTACACAGAGCACCAATAAAAATGTCAAAGCTCTTGTAGTACTGCTCATTGGAACGATGTTTTCTTTACTCCAAACTAACGTTGCATCATCATAAGATTCTGCATCTGGTTTAGCCAGACTCACAAGAATCAATACCGCTGAACAAATAGCAAAAAGTAATAAAGCAAAGTGTAGGAAGTTCATACCTACATACCATCCAAGGAATCCATCATAGTTTCCGCCGGCGACTTCCATAGACAGTCGGCCTACGCCTAATAATGCACCGGTCAGGAGCGCCCATTTTGCCCCGGCAGAATTGATCTTTTTGAAGAATATACCCAACAAGAAGGCCGCAGCGATCGGTGGCGAAATGTAGGCTTGAATAGATTGCAATTGCTGGAACAAACCACCTTCGATGGCTTGCATCATCGGAATCCAAGCAATGCCCAAGCCCACCAAAACAACAGTAGAAATACGGCCCGCATTAACCAATTCCTTGTCCGATGCTTCCGGACGGTATTTCTTGTAAACATCAAAGGTGATCAACGTTGATGTTGAATTAAACACAGAGCTCAATGAAGACATCAACGCAGCTAAAAGTCCTGCAACCACCAAACCTTTTAATCCTGTAGGCAATACCGTCTTAACCATTAGAGGTAAAGCCGCATCATAACCATTCGAACCAAAAGAAAGGAATTCTGGATTCTTTTCAGCAAGGGCAAATGCAACTACCCCAGGCATCATGAAGATGAACAACGGGAGGAGTTTTAAATAACCGCCAAACAACGCACCTTTTCTAGCCGTATCAATGTCTTTCGCTGCGAGTACACGCTGAACGATGAATTGATCCGTACACCAATACCATACACCGAGGATAGGTGCACCGAACATAATTCCAGTCCAAGGATAGTTTGTATCGCTCATTGGACGCCACAAACTCCAATGTTCAGCCGTAGTATGAGCGACCAATTCATCAACACCACCCAAGTGGTTTAACCCATAAAGGGTCAGAATAATAGAACCGCCTACCAAGACAAACATCTGCATCATGTCGGTATATACAACCGCCTTAAAGCCACCAAACACAGTATAAATACCCGTAGCCACCACAATAAAGATGGCTCCTGTCCAAAAGTCAATACCCAAAAGCGCTGTGAAGACAATGGCTCCCGCAAAAATGGTCACGGAGATCTTGGTCAATACATAGGCGACAATGGATACATAAGATAAATAAGTCCTCGCCCAACCGTTGTATCGTTTCTCAAGGAATTCCGGCATGGTAAAGACGCCCGAACGTAGGTAAAAGGGCACAAAGACCCAGCCTAAGAGAATTAGGATGAGTGATGCTAAAAGTTCGAATTGGCCCGCCACCAGTTCTCCTGAGGCGCCTTGTCCAGCGAGTCCTACCAAATGTTCTGAACCGATATTGGAAGCAAATAATGAAGCGCCGATAACGAACCAACCCAGGTTTCTACCACCCAGGAAATAGTCGGCCGCTTCGCCATTTTCACTTTTTTTAGATCCGCTCATAAAGGCGATCACAAAAACCGCCACAAAATATAGGGCGACCACAATGTAGTCCGTAGTGTTGAGCATGAGAGTGCGTTTTAAGTTTCGTCTCTAATGTAGTGTACTTTGTACAATTACTCATCATAGCGTGAGAAATGTCTTTCCATAGTGCCGCAGATAACCTTATCTTTCTACCATGGTCCGATTCCTTTTGCTTCTCCCCGCCCTACTCCTTTGGCAGTGCACCGCACCGTCCGAGCAGCCCCGCATCAGCGGACCTAATTACGCTGGCGAACCCATCTATACCGGTGGAGACCGATACGCCCTTACCCAAGGCACCATCGATCTTGGCTCGAAACTTTTTAACGACCCTCGTCTTAGCATAGACAGCTCAATCAGCTGCGCCAGCTGCCATAAAGCAGAAGCCTACTTTTCCGACCCAGGTAAGGCGAAATCAGCAGGACTCAATGGCCACCCTACCGAACGCAATGCAAGTGCCTTGAACAACCTCGCCTGGCACCCCTATTTCTTCGCCGAAGGTGGCGTCCGCACATTGGAACTAAGCACCTTTGTCCCCATCAACAACCGGCACGAGTTTGGAAGAGAACTCCACGACGTTGTCGTATCTCTGAATGGCGATCTAGAATATAAGCATGCATTTGAACAAGCGTTCTCACAATCTGACATTACGGATGCCCTTTTTGTCACAGCAATAGGACATTACATGGCCTCACTGACAAACTACAATAGTCCTTATGATAGATTTCTTTCGGGAGATTCTAGTGCACTAACTCAACACGAAATCGATGGACTAGATCTGTTCAACATCCATTGTATTGCCTGCCACGATGGTGCCCAACTCAGCACCTTTGAAATCGCTTCTAACAACCTTCCCACCGATGCGGATTATGGTCGTATGAAAATCACCAATAACCCAAAGGATAGCGGCGCCTTTAAAATTCCAAGTTTACGAGGTATTGCGCTCACCTACCCGTACATGCACGACGGTAGTTATGCCACTCTTGACACCGTTCTGGCCGCCTACAATAGCGTGCGACAATTGGATTTATCCCAAAGAGAATTGGACCAACTCAAGGCCTTTTTAAATACCCTCCACTAGCGTAACTTAGGCACATGAACGACGAAATAAATGTGTTGCATGTAACCAAGTGGTATCCGCACAAAGCGGATCCGCAAAACGGCGTTTTTGTCCAAAAACACATTGCATCCACCAGCAATAACCCCGTAGTTCTAGGCTTCTTGTCCTATGCAGGAAAACCAGAAATCGAAGGCCAAACCACCATTTACGGCGCAAAACAAATGAGCAACGCCACAAAGCTTGCCATTTTTACGGCCGCCATTGCCCAACACAAGCCAAAAATCGTTCATTTTCATTGCTTCGCCCCAGACTTGCTGCCATTGTTGCTTTATGCGAAATCTAAGCGTCTTAAAACCCTGCATACTGAACACGGGAGCGCCTTCTTAAAGGACCGATTACACCTGCTCAAAGGTTGGCGCAAAAAAGCTCCGCGTTGGTATTTCAGCAAAGTGGACCGCGTATTACCCATCAGTCCATTGCTGAACGAAGGAATACTGGCCCTTGCCCCAAAATCAAGCACTACAGTAATCCCGAACATCCTTACCCCTGTGAGCGCCACAGCCTCGCAAGAACGGCTTACCAAAAAATTCTGTGTCGTTGCGGACGTCGTTTTCGAAACGAAGCAACAGGATAAAATCGTAGAGGTTTTCCGCCAGATACCCCGTGCCAAAGCTGAATTGTACTTTTATGGCGGCGGACCTGACCACTCAAAATTGGAAGACCTCTGCCGCAATGATGCCAACATTTTCGTCCACGGCCGCAAAACCAACGCGGAAGTGCTCGAGCTGCTCCCCAACTTCGACGCGTTGCTACTCTACAGCGCTTATGAAACTTTCGGCATCACTGTTTTCGAAGCCCGACAAGCTGGTCTTTGGGCCATTCATTCAGCAGGATTAGGTGGGCAACCCTGGTACGACAACGGCTGCATTGAAGTTTCTTCAGAAAGGGAGCTTTTAGCCGCGATTGAACAAGTTTTAACTTCCACAGCAGCACAAAAAGCAAGCTTTCCTGACCTAAGCCCCCAAGCCATTGGGGACTTGTTGAAAGAATTGTACCGCGAAATTGTGCTGAAGTCCTGATTTTTCAAGGACAATCTGCTATATTTACTCTCAACACAAAAACACCTTAGCATATGAAAAGACTTCTACTCGCATTTGCTGGACTTAGCGTTATCGGCGCTACAGCACAAGAAGCACGTGTAGACCTCGGAAGAAGCGCTGAAATGTTTGTTGCCTCTCATGTAGATGGCATCCCATACAAGACTAGCGCAAATAAACAGAGTTCTGCCGTAGCCATTGGTACTGCGCCTAACGTATACGGTGCAGGCTTTGGCCCGAAAACAAACATTTGGGCTGATGAAGACCTCAACACAATTGCTTTTATCCACCGTTCAGATTACAGCTCTAACGGAGATAACAGCTCAGGATCATTGCGTTTTGACTACTCAACGAATGGTGGAGCTACTTGGACCGCAAACGC
>CAJXTR010000056.1 GCA_913060465.1 uncultured Cryomorphaceae bacterium
TCACTTGGATACTGCGGTTAGATTCTGTGAAAGATTCCGTGACAAAGTTGCCTGAAGGAAGGATGGCTAGTGAATCCTTGGTAATAGCAGTAGAAGTGTGGTTCAACAACATATCTGCTTGGTCTCCTAGCAACTCTCTAATCTTGTCAATGGACATCATAGTTATAGGTGTTTTAGTGAGCGGCTAAAATAGGCTAAAAAAACTTTTTTGCCCTCAAAAGTTAGAAAGGATAACCTATGCCTAATGAAAGGTTAAAATCGTGCCATTTAGGATTTTGAATGACCCAATTTGACCTGTTTTCAGCACCCGGGTGATACGCCTTTAGTGAAAGGTCCGCACGAATGATGAAGAATTCAAGGTCATAGCGAATGCCGTATCCAGTGTTTAGACCAAGTTGTTTATAGAATGTGCTCCAGCCAAAGGTTCCCGCATCAATGGCCTGCTGCTGTTCTGGGGTTAAATCTTGGCCATAATCTCGGTTGTAGAGCCACATGTTTCCCGCATCCAAGTATACGGCACCTTTCAGGGCTTCTTGGATAGTAAAGCGGTATTCAAAATTCATCACAAGTTTAATGGGGGCTGCTGCGAAGTATCCGTTCGACCGAAGAAGAGATTCCGATGTTGCCCCTGGGCCGAAATGGTACGCCGTCCAACCTCTAAGGTCATTTGCTCCGCCCATGAAGAAGGATTTTTCAAAAGGCATGAATGGTTGTGAAGACCAGCTCTGACTTAAACCTAAGAATGTGCGTGCGGCCAATTCCCGCTTTCGAACTAAAGATTTGTAAGCTCGTAGGTCTAAGCTCCCTTTGGCAAAGGGAATTACGGGCACTTGGTTAATCCCATCAGCGCCAAGGAGATTCCATAAATGGCCGCCGCTCTCCAGGTCCAAAGAGGTGAAATAGCGAGTGTTGCCCTTGCTCCAAGAACGCTGGATTCTATAGCCGCTTTGCACAAAAACTAAATCTTGGAAGCCCACAAATAGAAAGGGCGCTAGGGTAGAATCCGATGCTAAGTCTATCTGTACGAACGAGAGGCGCCATGGGGTTAGGTTGTGCTGAATGCCGGAGCGCTTCCAGTGGTAGTCAAAGTAGGCTGAAGCTACGTTTCTATTGAATTCGTTCGATCGGTATTGGAAAGAAGATTTAAGTCCAATTTCCGTTCGCGGTTGCCATTCTTTTGCCTTTGCGGGCAGCAATACGTTTGGTAATAGAAGCTTAGGAATTCGTAGTGAACCTGCGGCGTTGAGTTCTCGTGCATCGATCAGCCAGCTGGTGTTGGTCGAGTTGCGTTGTTCGGTGAGGGACCCTCCAACGGTGAATCGGAAAATTTCACCACCGCCAAAAACATTTCTATTGTCCCAGTCAAAATGGCCTCCAACCCCTAAACTACCGCTGTTGCCCAAACCTTCGATGCCTGTACTAATGGATCTTTTGGGTAGTGGCACCAGCTTGATATCTGTCTCAAGACCTCCTTCAGATTCCAAGACATCGATCTCCACACTTTTAAAAACCCCAAGGGCAACCAAGTTTTTATAGGTGGCCTTGATGGCACTGTTATCGTAGTATTGGCCTTGGGTTAAGAAGATTTGTTGGTCGATAAACTCAGGTCTGAACTTACGGTGATTTTGAAGGACATCGATGCCGTGCGAAGTACGCGTGCTGTCGAGGTGTTGTTCCAGGCCAGCGTAAGAATAGGTTGGGCGGGCGCGAATTCGGTCCAATTTTTTTCGCTCAATATCCCCGCCGTACGAATACGGGTCAATAATAGCGGTCACGCTGATGTCCTCGGGTCCCCGAGTCGTATCAATTTGGAAGTTGATCCAGCTCAGTTGCGCTTTGTAGAACCCGTTGTCTTTAAGGAATTGATTCAGGCCAATTTGCGCTATTTCAAAATTCTCAGCGATTATGGGGTCTCCCGGCTGGAAAGGCTTTGGGTAATAGGCCAATGCGGAATCAATGAACCTAGAGGTGCTTTGCAGGTAAAATTGAGAAATCTTAAACTGCTCTCCTGTTGCTATATCGTAACGCACCTTAGCTTTTTTGCCTTTAATGGAGGTCTTCGAGGTAACAGCAGCATCAAAATACCCGAGGTTAAAATAGTGGGTGGCCAATTGTTTGGCGCTCTGCGCTTGCTGTATAGAATCGTAATACACGGGTGCTTCACCGATGTTCATCAGCCACTTGCCCACACCTGTATTAGGCTTTTTTGATCCTATGCCGTACATGGTCAAAAAGAGACGAACACCGCTAAAACTCTTGTTAGGACGTTGACGCAGGATTTCAAAATCCTCGTCGCTTGTGCTGTTCTTTCCGTTTACTTTGATTTGGTTGTCCACCAGCAATGGCTGCTCAGCAGAAGCGAGCCTAAGCCCTGAGCAGGAAGAAAAGAGTAAAGCAACGCACATTGCGATGCATGCCGCACGGGAAAAGGAATGTATTTTAGCTCGAAATTCGATATCAGTGCTCACTAAAAATCAAGAAAAACTCGTTCGTGGTCTTCACCTTCGAAAGAACCGAAAAAAGTCGGGGCTATTCGTGGCGGAGGGAATGAAGTTAGTCACAGATTTACTCTCAAGTGGCATGCGGTCCGAGTTTATTTTCTGCAGCGATGATGCACTCTTGGAGGATTTTCATTGCCCAGTGACCTTGATTTCAGCCCGTGAGATGAAACAAATTACGGCCCTGGATACGCCAAGCCCCGTCCTAGCGGTATTCCATATGCCGGACATGCCGGAGGCGCCGAAAGATTCTCCCATGCTGTTGGTGCTGGACCGCATCCAGGATCCGGGTAATCTCGGTACGCTGCTTCGAACTGCGCTATGGTACGGTGTGACAGATGTGGTGTTGATCACTGGAACAGCTGATCCCTTCTCACCTAAAGTGGTACAGAGCAGTATGAGTGCTCTCGCTCATGTGCGCCTGACTGCCATGGATGCTAAGGAATTTTTGGCGTGGTCGAAAGATCAAGGCCGTGAGTTGGTTTTGGCGGATATGGACGGTACAGCGGCGCGTTCATTTAATTGGCCTAAAAAGTCGGCCCTTGTACTAGGTAATGAAGGGCAGGGGGTCAGTACGTTGTTTAGAAACGCGACATCCCAAATCATCACTTTGCCCGGAGATGCATCAAAAATGGAGAGTTTGAACGTGGCGGTGAGTGGCGCTACTTTGTTGTACGAATACTCCGTTTCTGCAACCTAGCCTTGTATTGAAGGTTTAAGAGTACACCTCCGATAACCATTAAAATTCCAATCAATAACGTTCCGTTGGGTACAAAACCAAAAAGTACCACGTCCCAGGTCAGGGCGAAAATTACCCCGATGTATTTGAGCGGAGCCACAGTGTTTACTTCGGCATTCTGATAGGCTTTGGTCATGTATACTTGGGCAAATTGGGTTAGAATTCCCACGCCTAATAATAGTAGCCAATCCCATCCTTGTGGTGTTGTCCAATTAAACAAGCTGAATACCAGCATGATTGGTGTGGCAACCAACGGAAAGTACATCACAACGACCAATGGCGCTTCATCTTTCAGCTTTCGAATGGCATTGTATGCCAGCCCTGAGAACACACTAGAAAACACCCCCAATGCAAGTAAATGAGTTGGAATCTGGGCGCTAGAGCCTTTTACCACGACGATACCTGCGAAACTCACCAGGAAAAAGAGCCATTGTGCCCATCGGGTCCGCTCACCTAATAAAAAGCCAGCGATGAATGCCGTAAAGAATGGGCTGAGGTATTGGATGGTAACGGCCGCGCTCAAAGGCATTTTTTGAATGGTATAGAAAAATATGGTCAATGCGGTGGTGCCGGCGAATCCCCGAATGAGGAGCCATTTTTTATCATTGCCCCATGGATTAGTTTTTCTTCGGCGCAGCAAGCTGTAGCTAATAGCAAGAGTGATTATGGATCGGAACAAGACAAGCTCTGTGGCCGGTATGTGCGGCAAGTACTTTACCATGAGGTTGACTCCTGCAAAGCAGAAGACAGAGATCAGCATGTACTGAACGCCTTTTTGCACTATTCGAAGGTAAAGTTGATCAGTACCGCGCGATTGCGAATGCCGTCGAGCGCACTTACTTGCGTCGTGCCATCCTGAACCAACAGGTTAGTCAAGCCCCATGAGGCACGTATTTGCGGAGAAAACTTGAAGTATTCGAAGTAAAAATCGGTCCCAAAGGCTACTTCATAATCTGCCGTGTGGCGTTGAAGTTTGAACAGGTTGTCGTCCACAACCTTTGCTTTTGAGGCTAGGTCATTGGCGTATCGAATACCGCCCATGAGATAGAGACGATAATTGTCAATACGTACACTTTTGAATTTTAAATGGAGCGGAAACTGAACGTAAGAACTTTCAATCTGGCGTGTGATGATGCGGCGTTCACTCGTGAACGGGTCTTCCATGTCGAAATGCAGATTGCGCACGGTGGCTGCAAACCCGGGTGTAAATCGAAGGTCGAGATGTTCAGTTAGGCGGAGGTTGGAGATGATGTTGATGTTGTATCCGGGCAAAGCCTCGCTGGTAACACCGTAGACGTCATTTACTTCGGTCAGGTTCTTGGTGTCAAGGGTAAAGTTGTACCAATTAAGCCCTATGTGAAAGCCAAAATGTAATTCGTCTTTGTCGTACAAAGGTTGATTGCGCAGTCGTGAAAACTGTGCGCTGGCCCAATACGGGACCATGAAAAAGACCAAGATGAGACGAATGACTTTCATGCTGTACTAACGCAATTAGGCCTCTTTTCGTGCTTGATAAATGGTAGCGATGCCAAAAGTTACCGGGCGCGTTTGCTTCGGTTGAAGTCCGGCTTGAACCAATTCCTTTTCAAATGCAGCGCCGTACGGGAAGGCAGCAACACTTTCGGGTAAGTAGGTATAAGCGCGTGGATCTTTTGAAACCAGTTTTCCAATAGTTGGAAGAATAGCTTTAAAGTAGAACCAATACAACTGTTTGAACGGGAAGGATTTTGGCGTGCTAAATTCAAGAACAACTAATTGGCCACCCGGCTTCAAAACGCGTCTCATGTCGCGCAAACCGCTTTGTAGGTTTTGGAAGTTGCGAACGCCAAAAGCTACGGTGATAGCGTCAAAAGTGTTGTCTGCGTAGGGCAAGTTTTCGCTATCGCCCAGTTCTAAGACAATCTTCTTCGACAAACCGCGCTTGCCAACTTTTTCACGGCCCACCTCGAGCATGCCCTCGCTGATGTCCGCGCCGGTAATGTTGGCGCCCGTGCCTTTCGCCAAAGCGATAGCAAGGTCTGCAGTACCGGTAGCTACGTCGAGAATGACCGTCGGGTTATCTGCAGCGACCATCTTAACCACCTTGGTGCGCCAGCCCTTATCAATGTTCAACGACAATAGGTGGTTGAGCAAATCATAACGCTTAGAGATGTTGTTAAACATGTCCGCTACTTGCTCTTTTTTCTCCTTGTTAGGATCGTAAGGTTTTATGTTTTCTGCTCCCGCCATTTTTGCTGAATTGATGCGCAAAGGTAGGCCATAGGATGTAACTTCGCAGGCATGAGTAGAAGAAGAGGATCGAAATCAGAAGAAGCGGATAAAAAGCGCAAAATGCTGACGGCAAAAGACTTAGGTCAATTGCGAAAAATTCTAGCCTATGTGAAGCCCCACAAAGGACTTTGGGCGTTGGGATTTTTCTTCCTTTTGATCACTATGGGGACCTCTTTGCTTTTCCCTAAGTTGCTTGGAGGACTTATGGCATCGTCGGCCGATAACCTCCGCACCAATATGCTTGAGATGATGGCGCTTTTGGCCATTCAGAGTGTGGCGGGTTTCTTCCGGGTGGTACTCTTTGTGATGGTCACCGAGCGTGCGCTGGCGGCCATTCGTGGAGACCTGTACAACCACTTGCTTCACCTGCCCATGTCGTTTTTCAGTGCCAAGCGCGTTGGGGAATTAAACTCCCGCGTGGCCTCAGATACCGCTCAGATTGGGGAAACATTGACCACTACGTTCGCGGAATTCTTGCGCGGTCTAAGCATGGTCATTGGCGGTATTGGAATTCTCGCTTTCACCTCGATCAAGCTTACCCTTTTCATCGTCGGAGTTATTCCGCCGCTCATCATTGTCACGTTCATCTTTGGTCGATTCATTCGCAAATACGCGAAGAAAGTTCAAGATGAAATCGCCGCATCGAACACCATTGTTGAGGAGACCTTTGCGGGGATTCAAACGGTCAAGGCCTTTGCGAATGAAGCCTGGGAACAAAACCGTTATGGGAAGCGTATTCGTGAAGTTGTGGGGCTGGCGATCACTGGTGGCTATTACCGTGGAGCATTTTCTAGTTTTATCACTTTTGGTCTTTTTGGCGCCATAGCGCTCGTCATTTGGTTCGGTGCTGGTATGGTTCACGACGGTGAACTAGCCGCAGACAAACTCAACGAATTTATTTTATACGCTCTGTTTATCGGTGGTTCAATAGGTGGGTTAGCCTCCGTATATGCTCAACTACAAAAGGCCGTTGGAGCCACAGAAACCATTTTTTCATTAATGGATGAAGAAAAGGAAATGGAGCAAAGTACCGAGCATCCTTCGCCCGTAGCTGTGGAAGGAATATCTTTCAAGGGCGTGAACTTCAGCTACCCAACGCGTCCGGATGTCCAAGTCTTGAACGAACTCTCATTCGACCTGCAAAAAGGACAAACACTTGCCTTAGTGGGCAAAAGTGGTTCGGGTAAATCTACCGTTGCGTCCTTACTGATGCGTTTCTACCGGGCCAATTCTGGTAGCATCACCACCGGTGAATACGCGGTAGAAGATTTAGACCTTCAGTCCTGGCGAAAATCCCTAGCACTTGTGCCGCAAGATGTCTTACTCTTTGGAGGCACCATTCGTGAAAACATTGCCTACGGTAAGACAGAGGCTTCAGAGGAGGAAATCCTTCAAGCGGCTAAAGAAGCCAACGCATGGGAATTCATAGTTCAATTCCCCGAAGGTTTGGAAACTAAAGTAGGTGACCGAGGCATACAACTCAGCGGTGGTCAGCGCCAGCGTATCGCCATTGCACGTGCCTTGCTCAAGGATCCACAACTTTTGATTCTTGATGAAGCTACCAGTGCTCTCGATAGTGAAAGCGAACGTCTAGTGCAGGAGGCCCTCGAACGACTCATGGAGGGGCGCACCTCAGTAGTTATTGCGCACCGACTGAGCACCATTCGAAAAGCCCACCAAATTGTCGTCATGGACCAAGGCAGTATCATCGAACGAGGTGATCATGATGCATTGATGGCTAAAGAAGGTGCCTACTTTGAGTTGGTAAAGCTTCAAGATGTATTACGCAGCGATACCGACTTAGCACAGAATATCGATTAAGGCCTTGCGGCACCAAAAACCCTTAGTAAATTGTTGGAATGAAATTCTTTGAAAAATATCCGATGCTCAAATGGTTGATGAATAAATACGTCATCACCGGTCTAAGTTTTGTTGCGTGGATGATTTTTCTAGATGCCAACAACTATTTCATTCATAGCGAGCTGAGCGAACAGATCGAAAATCTCGAAAACGACATCGAGTATTACGAGGAAACGCTGGAGGAGGAACGCGAACTATTGAACCAATTGGAAACCAACCCCGATGCCTTTGAACGCTATGCTCGAGAAAATTTCGGCATGCATAAAGAAGGGGAGACCATCACTATCATAGAATTCGAAACGGACCAGGATGACTAAATCCACCCACAGAACCTACCCGGACGGCACACCAGTCGAACCGCTATACACCGAAGGACCACAACACGCACCAGGCTTTAGAGCTCAACCATGGTGGACTATGGTACAAGAACACCTCGTTGAAAAGGAGTTTCATGCGAATGATTGGGCCTTAGCGAGGTTGAACCACGGAGCAAGTGGCCTCTTGTTTTATCTCACCGAAGATCATTACCTGCCTCGCATATTGCGCGACATCCAGCTACCGTACATCAATCTCTCGTTGGTTGTAGAAGGCAGCGGACCAGCCGTTATGGAATCGCTATTACACCATGCGCATTCCGAAATTCTACCCATTGACCAACTCAATGGGTCCATCAATATCGATCCTGTTGAGATAGCAGCCCGCACCGGAGTTTGGCACGAAGAAAAAATGTATGAACTGGGCGAGCTTAGTAGGTTAACTCCCCCGCAGTTTAAATTCATGTGCTGTAATGCCAACTTCTATGGGACTTGTGGTGCATCGGCGGCGACCCAGCTGGGGCTGGCCGCCGCACATCTGGATTTTTATCTGGATAACTTTGGAAGCGTGGGGTTCCGTCAATATTGGTTGGCACTGACCAGTGGTACGCACATGTTTGAAGAGATGGCAAAGATTCGCGGTGCCCGATTACTCTGGTCCAAACTGCTTGAGGAATACAAATTGCCTCAGACTCATCTCGAGATTTACTCGGAAACCTCTACCACGCATCATAGCATTTACGATTTGCATTCGAATCTTTTACGCAGCGCTTCTTCAGCCTTTGGAGCTATTGTGGGCGGTGCAGACCATGTGCAAATCCGTCCTTATAATAGTGTTGTACAGTGGGCAGATCCTGAAGGTGAACGCCTTGCATTGAACCAGCATTTTATGCTCGCCTACGAAAGTCACCTTGACCATGTGAGCGATCCAGCAGCCGGGGCCTATTTCATTGAATCTAAGACTCAGGATCTGGTTGATCAAGCCTGGGCGTATTTGCAGGAAATTCGTTCTGCAGGCGGCATCGTGGAGGCCTTGCGCAAAGGATTAATTCAAGATAAAATTGCTGCTGAAGTAGCACAAGCGCAGCCTGAGCAGGTCTTGGGCGCGAATCTATATCCATCGGTCCAAGACCAATGGCCACAGGATTTCGTGGTTCAGGAACCCAAAACGCGCGCGGCACATCAGAAGGCGCACGCCGAAAAAGAGATAGAGCCATTAATGCCTATTCGTTGGGCGGCAAAAGCCGAATTTGCTCGTGCAAGTCAAACCGTTAAAAACGCATAATGATGGACCAGAAGAAGATTTGGAATACTCCTGAGCAGATTGCGGTGAATACAAGCTACGGTCCAGCAGATATCAATGACGCAAAACACGTAGGAACCTTACCGGGTGAGCCGCCGTACGTACGTGGCCCTTACGGTTCGATGTATGTAGGTCGTCCTTGGACCATTCGTCAGTATGCGGGCTTTTCGACGGCTACAGAATCAAACGCGTTCTACCGTCGCAACCTCGCGGCAGGACAAAAGGGACTATCAGTTGCCTTTGATTTAGCCACACACCGCGGATATGATAGTGATCATGAGCGCGTTTTAGGCGATGTTGGAAAAGCAGGTGTTGCTATTGATAGCGTTGAAGACATGAAGGTTTTATTCGATGGAATTCCATTGGATCAAATGTCCGTGTCTATGACCATGAATGGGGCAGTGTTGCCCATCATGGCTTTCTACATTGTTGCGGCCCAAGAGCAAGGTGTGTCTTTGGAGCAGCTAAGTGGTACCATTCAGAATGATATTTTGAAGGAATTCATGGTCCGCAATACCTACATCTATCCACCGAAGGAGAGCATGCGCATCATTTCAGACATCTTTGCCTACACCAGCTCGAACATGCCGAAATTTAATAGCATCTCTATTTCCGGCTACCATATGCAGGAAGCGGGTGCTACGGCTGATATTGAAATGGCCTACACCCTTTGTGACGGTTTAGAGTATGTGAAAACCGGGATGGCTGCAGGGCTTGATATAGATGCTTTTGCACCCCGATTAAGTTTTTTCTGGGGAATCGGGATGAATCCATTCATGGAAATCGCCAAGATGCGTGCGGCCCGATTCCTGTGGTCAAAAAACATGGAGGCATTGGGCGCCAAAAACCCAAAGTCGCTCGCTTTACGTACCCATAGCCAGACCTCGGGATGGTCGCTTACGGAGCAAGATCCCTTCAATAATGTCACACGAACAGCTGTTGAAGCGATGGCGGCTACCATGGGTGGTACGCAGAGTCTTCACACCAACTCTTTGGATGAAGCCATTGCATTACCTACTGATTTTTCAGCCCGTATTGCCAGGAATACCCAGTTGCATTTACAATTGGAAACGGACATCACCTTCACCGCTGATCCTTGGGGAGGTTCTTACTATGTTGAGAAACTTACTGCAGATCTCATTGAACGTGCTGAGGCTCTCATGGCTGAGGTCGATGAATTGGGCGGCATGACAAAAGCTATAGAAGCCGGTATTCCAAAACTTCGCATCGAAGAAGCAGCGGCGAAAAAGCAAGCACGAATCGACAGCGGATCGGATGTTATAGTTGGAGTTAACGCCTTTCAATCGGCCCAGAAAACCGAGATTGATATTCTTGAAGTCCAAGGCGATGAGGTGTTGCAACAGCAGTTGGAGGGCTTGCGTAAGCTCAAGGCGAATCGCGATGAGGAAGCAGTTGCTCAAGCTATTGATGCATTGGCCAATTGTGCTGCGACCACAGAAGGAAATCTTTTAGAGTTGGCTGTTGAAGCGGCACGTGTTCGAGCAACCCTCGGTGAGATTTCCCTAGCTTTGGAAAACCATTGGGGTAGATATGTAGCCAAAACGCAAACCATTAGTGGGGTGTACTCGAACGAAATGAAGAAAAACGAAGACTTTGCAGCAGCTCTAAAAGCTGCGGACGCTTTTGCAGAAAAGATAGGTCGTAGGCCGCGCATCATGATTGCGAAGATGGGTCAAGATGGCCATGATCGTGGTGCAAAAGTGGTGGCTACTTCATTTGCAGATCTCGGTTTTGACGTGGACATGGGTCCATTGTTTCAAACGCCGAAGGAAGCGGCCAAGCAAGCGGTTGAAAATGATGTCCACATACTAGGGATTAGCTCGCTGGCGGCGGGCCATAAAACTCTGGTCCCAGCGGTGATGGAGGAGCTAAAGGCTTTGGGTCGTGAGGATATCCTGATCATTGTAGGTGGTGTCATACCGGCTCAGGATTATGATTACCTCTATGATCACGGCGTTGCTGGTATTTTCGGTCCTGGAACGGCCATTGCCAAAGCTGCAAAATCCATTCTGGACATTTTGATAGATATTCAATAAAGAAAAAGCCCCGCATCGCGGGGCTTTTTTGTGGTTATTCTGTTACGAGGTGCGAAGCCCGAACGAGCAGCC
>CAJXTR010000057.1 GCA_913060465.1 uncultured Cryomorphaceae bacterium
TTAAACCTTCTTCGCGTACCTGGGTTACTTGTTCAAAGCGGGAACGCAAGAAATAGATTTGAAGGTTGAAGCTCCAACGCTGCATTTCTTCGTAGAAGTCATCGAGGTAAGGATTGTCATCCACATCCTCGAAATGCGGTTGGTAGTTGTAGTGCTTTGCTAATAACTCAGTTAGTGTTGTTTTACCTGAACCAATATTTCCTGCGATTGCTATGTGCATGACTACTATTTTTGTACCCGCAAAGTAATAAAAGTGTCGCAAGTAAGATGCAAATTCAACACCTAACTAAACAAATTCAATCTACCCGCCAAGAATTAATTGACCATCCAGCTTTTGGATGGGTAAATACGCTTGAAAAAGCCCAAGTGTTTATGGAAACACACGTTTGGGCCGTTTGGGATTTCATGGTTCTATTGAAGGCCTTGCAGCGCGAGCTTACGTGCGTTAACACCTATTGGGTGCCCAAAGGGGATCCAGAAATTCGTCGTTTGATCAATGAGATTGTTCACGGTGAGGAGAGCGATGTTGATGAAGATGGTGTAGCTACGAGTCACTTCGAATTGTACGTACGTGCTATGGAGGAGGCAGGCGCGAATACTGCACCAATTTTGTCTTTTATTGAAGCCTTGAAATCGGGCCAGTTACCCTTTGAAGCACTGGATGAGAGTGGAGCTCCGGAAGGGGCAAAAGCCTTTGTCCGTCAAACTTTGGAAGTGGTTGAAGGGGGGAATGCACACGAGATTGCTGCTGTGTTCACCTTTGGTCGTGAAGATTTGATCCCTGATATGTTCATGGAGATTGTAGGGAACCTGAAGAAGCAATTTCCGGATGAGCTTGGATTGTTTGCGTACTACCTCGAGAGACATATCGAAGTGGACGGTGATTTGCACGGCCATTTGGCTGAGCGAATGGTTGAGCTATTGTGTGGAGATTCAGTAGCTAAATGGGAAACAGCAGCTGAGCTTTCTGAAAAGGCTTTGAGAGCACGTATCGATCTCTGGACGGCAGTTATGCAGGAATTTGATGCGCGCCATTCATCGACTCCAACTGTGTAATCAGGTCTCTATTATTACTAAGGCGAGGCACTTTGTTCTGTCCGCCTAGTTTGTTTTTGCTTTTGAGCCATTGGTGAAACAAACCGGGCTTGGCTACAACAACATTAGGCAGCTGAAGTACAAGATCTCCTTTGCGTTTAGCAGCATAATCTGAGTTCTCTTCTTGCAAGGCGTGATCCAAATCCTTTACAAATGCATGTAAATCCTCTGGTGGCGTTTTGAATTCTACAATCCATTGATGGCCTCCTGTTTTCTCGCTATTCATGTAGCAAGGCGCCGCATGAAACTCGACTAAATCGCAGTGGTTTTTCAAACAAGCGGATTGTATGGCATTTTCAGCATCAGTAACAATAACTTCTTCTCCAAAGGCATTGATGAAATGAGCTGTACGCCCACTGACCTTAATACGGTGTGGGGTTATGCTGGTGAACTTTACCGTATCCCCAAGTAAGTACCGCCAAAGACCACCATTGGTAGTAATGACAACCGCATAGTCCTTATTTAGTTCCACTTCTGAAAGCCCTATTGTAGGGCTGTTTGTTCCTTCATAGGAATCCATCGGAATGAACTCGTAGTAGATGCCATTGTTCAACAATAAAAGCATGCCGTCTTGCGTGGGGTCATCTTGCACCGCGAAAAACCCTTCTGAGGCATTGTAGTTTTCCATGAAGGTCACCTGGTTGCCGGGCATAAGTTCGCGGAACTGGTCCTCATAGGGTGCAAAGTTGACCCCGCCGTGTGCAAAGAGTTCGAGATTCGGCCAAACTTCCAACAAATGCTTCTTGCCGGTACGTTCTAAAACCTTTTTAAACAGAACTAAGAACCAGCTGCTCACGCCCCAAAGTGAAGTGATGTTCTGTTCTATCGCCTCGTCGATGATGGCATCTATTTTCTTTTCCCAATCACTCATTAGGGCGGTATCACTGCTTGGGGCGCTGCGCAGTTCTGCCCATAGGGGTATGTTTTGGATGAGAATGGCACTGAGATCACCGCTGTGGCTTTTGCCTTCCGTCTGTATTTCGGTTGAGCCACCCAGGCGGAGCCCAAGGCCCTCGAAGATTTTAGTTTCAGGAACAACGTTGCAATACAGGGCCAATTCGAATCGGCCCCCGGAGAAATGGCAATCTTCAATACTCTCCTTTGAAACTGGGATGAACTTTGAGACTCCGGAGGTGGTGCCAGAGCTTTTCGCATACCACTGCACTTTTCCGGGCCAAAGGATATTCTTCTCGCCGTTTCGCATGCGCTCGATATATGGTTTCAGGGCAGCGTAGTTTGAAAGCGGAACTCTTGTGCTGAACTCCTTCGCGTTGTGGATCAAGTCAAAGCGGTACTTATGCCCGTATTCTGTTTCCACGCCTTTGGCCAAAAGGTCTCGTAACAGCTGCTCTTGAAAATGCACGGGCTGGTCCATGAAGGCGTAGATTTCCTCCACGCGATTCCGCATGTTTTGGCGAATGACTTTGTTTACCCAAGAATAGATCATGGCTTTAGGACGGCGGTGCTTTATGTGCTAATTTCACGGGTAATTAAAGTTAAGAGAAATTATGCAGTTTTCAGGTCCATTGCGCAAAATGTCTACCCAATACGGCCAAACGGTTCGTTATTCATTGCGTCTAGGTGATGACCTGTTGTTGCTCAATAATCTCCTCGGTAGAAAGTTGCGGATTCAGTTCACCGGGACCCATCGCTGCTTCTGCGGTGAGTTGGTGCCTGAGGTGTACCGCCAAAATTTTTGCCGAGAATGCTTTTTCACAAAGCCTGAAGCGTCGCCAACCATCATGAAGCCCGAGCTTAGTAAGGCGCATCTAGGTATTGCGGAGCGCGATTTGGAATTCGAACAACGATTGCAATTGCAGCCGCACCTCGTCTATTTAGCAAAGACGGATAGAATCAAAGTGGGCGTTACGCGAAAAACTCAGATGCCATACCGCTGGATGGATCAAGGAGCAGATGAGGCGTTGGTACTGCTTGAAGTACCCAATAGATATTTAGCGGGGGAGGCAGAAGTTGCATTAAAGGATCACTTTACAGATAAAACTTCTTGGCAGGCGATGTTGAAGGGTCACAGCACTGACGAAAACTTAGAAGATGCGTACAATTTGGCTGTTAAGGTATTGCCGGGCCATTTGAAGGAATACGTTCAGGTATCCCCAAATACTTGGTCATTGGCCTATCCGGTGGAACAGCACCCGTCAAAGGTTACGAGCCTCAGTTTAAAAGAAGAAGGAGATGCGTGGGAGGGTGATCTTTTAGGGATAAAAGGTCAGTACCTGATCACAACTGCAGGAGTGTTCAATGTTCGCTCCCACGAGGGGTGCATTGTAGAATTGGAGATCAGCTAGAGTTCTATTTCTTCGCCAACTTCGAGTTTGAAGTAGCCGCGCGCCCACCCCATAAAGGCATAAATAAAAATGGTATCTACGGCTGCAGCTGTGGCTTTAAAAAGCCATCCGTCCCAGATGTAGTCGCCCATCGTTGACCACGGTAAGGTTCCCACGAATAGTACAATGACAACCAGGGTGGTGTCCACCATTTGACTTACGAGGGTGGAGAAGTTGTTACGGACCCAAAGCATCTTACCGCCGGTGAGGCGTTTCCAGAAATGAAATAATCGGACATCTACTAACTGCGCTACGATATAAGCGAGCATGGATGCGGCAATGACACGCCACGCGTTTTGGAAGACCTGATTGTAAGTTTGATCGGACACCGGTGAGGTTTCTATGGCTGGGAATTGGGCACCAAGCCACAAGACGAAGAGTACGAAGATGCTCGCCACGAGTCCGCTGAGGACTACCTGAGTGGTTCTCTTTTGGCCGTAAAGTTCACTTAAAATATCAGTGATCAAAAAAGTTAGTGGATAGGGCAATACGCCAGCACTGATGACAAAGGTTTTAAAGCCAAGGTCGACCGTGATGAACTTATTTGCGATAAGGTTGCAAGTGATTAAGGCTGCAATAAATAAGGTGCCTAATACGTAATAGAGGCGCTCGGCCTGTTGCTGACGCGGTCCCATTATAAATTCATGAATATTGGATTCAAGCGTGCTTGCATTCCTGGGTTTTTAGCCAAAAACAGAAGGTCTTCCACGGCCGGGTGGTCGGTAAATGGGAGTGATTCAGCTTTGGCTGCGCCTAAACTTTTAAGGTAGCGTTGCAATCCATCTTCCACAGTTGGGAGTTCGTAGAGTTTGTATTCCTCGATACCGGCTTGTTTAGCTGCATAGGCGATGGCATCGCTGAGGTTTCCTTCGAGATCTGCAAGGGCATTGTCGACCGCATCTTTACCCGTCCATACTCGGCCACCGCAGAGGGGGAGGAGGTAGTCCATTTCCATATTTCTTCCGGATGCAACTTTGCCTGTAAAATCCGCATAGCCACGGTCAATCATGCGTTGCAGGATTGCATATTGTGCGGAATCGGGGTGCTTAGCAAGGTTTGGGAAGTTCGCCATGGGGTGGGTTTGGACTTCTTCAACCTTAAGACCGAGGGTTTGCGTCATTAATTCTTCTGCTGTGAAGAGGCTCATGAAGATGCCTATGCTCCCGGTGATGGTCGTGCTGTTGGTGAAAATGGCGTCGGCGTTACAGCTGATGTAGTATCCGCCGGAGGCTGCATAGTTTCCTTGACTCACGATCAATGGTTTTTCTATGTCCGCGATGGTGTGGTGGATGATGTCTGAGGTTAGCGCCGAGCCGCCTGGGCTATTGACGCGAAGGACGATGGCTTTAACTCTGCTGTTTTCATCGGCTTTGCGAAGTGCTTTGACGATGTTCTTGGTGCCAATTGTATTCTCATCACCACTGCCGTTACCAATGCTTCCATTTGCATAAATCACTGCAATGCGGTCGCGTGATTTAGATACGGGGAGCTGGGTGGCGTAATCGGACCAATCCAAAAGATCATATTTAGATTCAAAATGATCGATAACATCCTCGCGGTATCCCAATGCGTCTACTAGACCGGCCTCCAAACAAGCATCGGCATCCATGCCAATAAAGTCATTTGCTGCGGCGTCGAGTTTCTCGCGATCAATGCCTTTGTTTTCAAAACTCTGTCCTATAAAGTCCCAAAACTGGGTGAGTAGGGTGGTTAATTGGAGACGGTTCTCATCGCTCATCTCGCTGGCGATGTAGGGTTCAACCGCACTTTTGAATTTATTTCCGGTGCCACGAACCACAAGCGGTTCGATGCCAAATTTGTCAAAGAAGTCTTTATAGTAGGTGCTTGCTGTTCCAATACCGCGCAACTCAAAAATCCCTCCAGGATGCAAAATGGTTGAATCTGCAAATGCACTGATGGCGGCGCCTTTTTGAGTATAGTATTCGCCATATGAGTAGATGGGCTTGCCGCTTATTTCTTTGAATTCATTTAGGTATTCGGTGAACTCCTCGAGTGCACCATAACCCGCTGCAAAGGCACCTTGGTCTAATAAAATACCTTTAACACGATCGTCAGTAGCGGCATATTCCAAACCTTCCATAAAGCTGTTCAGCCCAAGTACTTTTGGAGCCTCCATGCCTAGGACAAGGGCGTCAATACCGGCTAGTGGATCCTCCGTGGAGCGATCTTCTAAGGTTCCGTTCAAAGAGATGCGCAATAAGGTGTTCTCGCCTACCTTTGGCGTTGGATCCTCACTTGTGATGCTTGCAATTACCAGCAGGCCGATTAACAGAAGGAAGGAAGCAATGAAAGCAGTGAAAACTGCAAGAACCGTTGAGAAGAAATTTTTCATGGGCAAGGCCATTATTTTATTGGGAACGAATTTAGGGGATAAGCACCAAAACCTTGCCAAGGCTAGGCAGGCAATTTCGGCCTATGGAACGCTTGAGCAAAAGAGTGGTGTATATGAGAGCCCGGCGTGGGGTTACAACAGCACCAATACCTATTTCAATCAAGTGGTGGTTCTGAGTACGGAATTGGACCCGGAAGCAGTCTTAGAGAATCTTTTGGCCATTGAAAATGCCATGGGTCGAATTAGGCTTGAGGATGGCTATTCAGACAGGACTATTGATTTAGATGTTTTGGATTACGATGGCATTATAAGTTCTTCGCAGCGGTTGGAGTTACCGCATCCTAGACTGCATTTGCGAAAGTTCACTTTGCTTCCAATGGCTGAGGTGGCCCAAGAGTGGGTTCACCCTGTATTTAAGTTGTCTATGGATGACCTTCTAGCGCAATGCCCCGATGAGGTGCTGCCCCTCAGGTTATAAGTTCGCATTGCGTACATTTGAAGCCTAACCTCCTGCCATGCTTCTAGATTCCCTTTCACGGTGGTCCTTTGGCATCACCATTTCACTGCATTACATCTTTCCATTGCTGACAATGGGTGGGTGCTTCTGGTTTTTCATGCAGAGCCTTGGGCGTGCACCATGGTCCGTATTGCGCAAGGCTGTCCCGCCGTTGCTGTTATTTACGGTTTTGGGCATCACTACAGGGTATGTTTTGAAGTGGCATTTCGAAAATATTTGGACGCCCTATTACGAGTTGATTGCAGATATGTTCCATCCCATTTTAGGGTTGGAAGCACCTATTTCGCTGGCAGGTTTTGCTATTTTCTTTCCGGTATTGTTTGTTGGGTTGCGAAAGGAGAATAGAACCCTTACGCATGTGGCAACGGGCGGTCTATTTTTAACTACGCTTGTCAGTGCGACAGCCATTACTGCCGTCAATTCCTGGATGCAATTTCCTAGTGGCGTGCGAGTTATGTCGAATCCGCTGGGTCATGCTATTGAGCGATTGAGTTTATGGGAGGTGGTTTTTAGTCCTACATTTCCGACCCGTTTTGCACACGTGCTTCTTGGTGCTGCTGTACTTGGTGGGGCTTGGCAGATGTTTAATACAAAGCGATTCAATGCCAAAGGGGCAATGTTTTTCTTTCTTTTATGGGGTGTCCAATTCTACGTGGGCCATCACCATGCCGGGGAAGTATATGCTTATCAACCCGAGAAATTTGCCGCCTTTGAGGGTCACGAGGGGGTATACGGCCCCGCCGATTTATACCTGCTCCCAACTAAAGAGCACAGGGTAAGCATCAAACTCGAGGGCATGACCTCTTTCATGATGTTCAACGACGGCGATCAGCCCATTTATGGGTTGGATGCATGGCAGGAAAGTTACCTCACGGATCTTTTAGATGTGGTCTTCGCATCCTATCACGTGATGGTCTTGCTTCATTTCCTTCTTTTGGGCTTGTTTGCCTACCTCTGGTGGCGACGGGATGCGCGATGGTCCTTGCAATCGTGGGCATTAGTTGCTGTAATCATTGCTGCGCTTGTGGCCAATTATGCAGGCTGGTACACAGCCGAGATGGGGCGTCAGCCTTGGATTATTCGAGGCATAATGTATACGCGACATGCCTCCGTGCCGGCCAGCGAACTGGTGACCTACCTTGGGGTCTTATGGTCTCTATTGGCTTGGGGCGTTCCATTGGTGCTGTGGCGTGCTTTGGGACTGCGTCGCAAAGTAAACGGTTTACTGGGCCGTTAACTTTTTGTGCATTTCAAACATGGCGATACCCGCGCTAACGCTCACATTCAGACTGTGTTTTGTGCCAAATTGAGCAATCTCAATAACGGCATCACAGGCATCAACCACCTCTTGAGCGACGCCAATAACCTCATGTCCGAAAACCAGGGCAGTTGGCCCCTTAGGAACATAGTCGCGAAGGTCAATACTCCCTTCAGCTTGCTCCAAGGCAACGACGGTATAACCTTCGTTTTGCAGTTGTTCAATGCAGTCCACGGTGTGCTCCACATGGGTCCAATCCATACTTTCTGTCGCGCCCAAAGCGGTCTTCTGCATATCTGCACTTCCCGGAGTTGGTGTTAGTCCACAGAGGTAGATGTGAGCGGCGCGAAAACAATCGGCCGTGCGAAACAAACTGCCCACATTGTGGAAGCTTCGCACATTATCTGCAACAATAACTAGGGGTGTTTTGTCTGATTTTTTGAAGTCATCTGTCGACAATCTTCCCAATTCATTGTTCCGAAGTTTTCTCATCTCTCTGAAGCGATTACTTTTGATGTCTGCGGCACAAATGCCGTAAACCTTCCACAAAGAAAGCGTAAATGGCTAAATCTGCCTCAGGAAAAAAGACGCCGATGATGCGTCAATACGATGAAATCAAGACCAAACATCCGGAAGCGATGCTGCTGTTCCGTGTGGGTGATTTCTATGAAACCTTTGGCACGGATGCGGAAAAAGCGGCAAAAACGCTCGACATCATTCTCACCAAACGCTCTAACGGCTCGGCCTCGGAAGTGGCCCTAGCCGGCTTCCCGCACCATGCCCTCCAAACGTATTTGCCGAAGCTGGTAAAGGCGGGTCACCGCGTTGCAATCGTGGAACAATTGGAAGATCCTAAGACCGTAAAAGGCCTTGTAAAGCGAGGTGTGACCGACATGATCACCCCTGGTATCAACCTGAATAACGACCTACTTTCGGGGAAGGAACACAACTATTTAGCTGCAATCTACCCCGCTAAGAAAGGGCCTTGGGGCTTGGCTATTGTAGAAATTTCAACAGGTGCGTTCTTCCATGCTATGGGCGGTCCACTTGAAATTCGCAACGCGTTGGCGACCTACGCGCCCAAAGAAATTATCCATCCTCGCGAGATGGACCGCGAGCTCCGCAAATCATTGGAGCAGGAATACTACTGTTTTGGCATAGATGGTTGGGCTTGGGAGTCGAAGTACACAACTGAATGCATTACCAATCATTTCGGCACGCACGGATTGAGTGGTTTTGGATTGCAAGAGGGAGAAGCCTCTTCCATCGCTGTTGGTGCGATTTTACACCATCTCAAACACAGCGAGATGGGCGCCTTGGGTCATATTACCACCCTATCTCGCGTAGTCCTAGAAGACTTCATGTGGCTGGATGGATTTACGGCGCAGAATCTTGAACTTTTCTACCCGAATGCAGCCGGCGGCGTAGCGCTCATCGATGTTATTGATTACACACAAAGTGCCATGGGTGGCCGATTATTGCGCAATTGGATCAGCCTTCCGCTCTTGGATCAGCAATCCATTGCATCCCGCCACCAGACCGTGGGCCAATTATTGGAGCAGCCTGATGTACGTGAAGCACTCGGCAGCGCACTTTCAGGCATGCCTGATATTGAACGACTTTGCAGCCGCACTTCAACGGGACGTATTTCGCCAAAAGAGATGGCGCGGCTTCGCGATGCGCTAGACGCTACAGCTTCCCTCCACGCCCAAACGGAACAATGGGGCATCGAAGTGCCTTGTCCACCGCCCGCACCCTTGGAAGAATTGCGCCAAACCCTAAGTTCGGCATTGGTTGATGATCCCGCCACCATTATAGGCAAAGGGGAAGCGATAGCCAGCGATTATGATCCTGAACTCGCACGTCTGCGCGGTTTGCTTACAGATGCGCAGGGTACGTTGGACGCAATCCGCGACCGCGAGGCCGAAGCCACAGAAATACCTTCTCTAAAACTTGCCTTCAACAACGTTTTCGGCTACTACCTCGAGGTGCGCAACTCGCACAAGGATAAGGTGCCGGAACATTGGCACCGCAAGCAAACCTTAGTAAATGCCGAACGCTACATCACGGATGAACTCAAAAAGTTCGAAACGGAGGTACTGGGGGCAGAAGAAAAAATAAAAGCCATTGAGCTACGCCTCTTCGGGGCCTTGGTGGCGCAAGCTGCAGAACAGGCGCCACAAATCTTAGCCAATGCGCGTTGGGTAGCTACCGTAGATGTTCTAACGAGCTATGCAAACTTGGCAGAAAAGTATGATTATGTAGCGCCTTCGCTTCATGCAGAAATGACCATGAACATCGAGCGCGGTCGCCATGCCGTGATCGAGCGCGTGCTTCCAGAAGGCACCCCGTATATCGCAAACTCCCTGGAGATGGATGCCAACTCCGCATCCATTGCAATGATTACGGGGCCAAACATGAGCGGTAAAAGTGCCTTGCTTCGCCAAACGGCACTTATTCAAATCTTAGCTCAGAGTGGGTCCTATGTTCCTGCAACTAATGCTAACCTGCCCATACTAGACCGACTTTTCGTTCGTGTAGGTGCTTCAGATAACCTGAGCAAAGGGGAGAGTACCTTCATGGTTGAGATGAATGAAACGGCAACCATCTTGAACAATATCAGCGAGCGCAGTTTGGTTATTCTCGATGAAATAGGCCGGGGAACCAGCACGTTCGATGGGGTGAGTATCGCCTGGGGTATTGCCGAATACCTGCACCAGCACCCAAGTGCGCCATTAGTATTGTTCGCGACACACTACCACGAGCTCAACGAAATGGAAAAATCGTTCGGTAAAGTCCGCAACTACCATATTAGCACAGAAGAGCACGAAGGCAGCATCATTTTTACGCGACAACTCAAGCCGGGTGGCACGGCGCACTCTTTTGGACTCCATGTGGCAAAACTCGCCGGAATTCCGGGCTATGTTCTCCATCGCGCGGGCCAAGTTTTAGGTGATTTAGAAGCCCAACGTGAGAATGGTGCAAAGACGGCTAGTACGCCAAGTGGAGCACAGTTAAATTTCTTCTCAATGGACCGCCCTGAACTCGAGGAACTTGCAGAAGAATTGGAGGGATTAAATTTGGATGAGTTGAAGCCTATTGAGGCCTTGATGCTCTTAAATACCTTGAAAGAAAAAGTTTCGAAAAAATAACAGAGAGTATTGCGAAAAATAAATTCGGCTGTATATTTGCCGACCCAATCGCGAAAGTAGCTCAGTTGGTAGAGCACAACCTTGCCAAGGTTGGGGTC
>CAJXTR010000058.1 GCA_913060465.1 uncultured Cryomorphaceae bacterium
AACAATTTATCGTTTTCCTGCTCAAAATCAAGCACCAACGGATCCTTAAAGGTAATATTTAACAGGTTACCCGTGCTTTTCACAAACATACCCGTTTTATCAAAGGCTCGACGGAACCCATCGATCACCACAGGAACAACCACCGGCTGTAGTTCACGAATCAGATGCACCGTACCTCTTCGTCCCTTCACAAATGGACGCGTAGTTCCCTGAGGGAAGGTAATAGTCCACCCTGTTTCCATGGCCAATTTTATGTTGGCAATATCCTTCGGGTCCACCGAACGACTGACATTCTTTCCTGCTTCGCGCCATGTACGTTTGATGCTCACCGATCCCGCGTATTGCATGAGCTTTGGCAACAACCCTTTTTTCATGGTTTCTGCTGCTGCTATAAAGAATACATTCAACTTTGGTCGGAACAAAGTGAAAAAGGGAAGTCTGTTGTAAATGCCATTTTCAGCGGCATTGAACACTTGGTACATCGCACTTACATCGGCGAAATACGTTTGGTGATTCGACACAAAAAGCACGCCCTGGCTAGGCAGATCTTTTAACTTATCCGCACCGACAATCTTGATCGAATTAATGCGAGTATATCGATACCAAGTAATTAGTCCAAAAACGAAGATGACCAATCGCTTTATGAGCAAATTGTAGCCGAAGCTGTCGCGTTTGAAAGGATTTAGACTCATGTGTTGTTGGTCAAATAAGGACGCAAATATAGGCTTATCTCACGAGTGCAACGAGTTCTGAAGTCATCATTGCAGTAGCACCCCAAATGATTTCTCCGTCCCAATGATAGGCCGGAACATTCATAGTGCCATAGGTCGTTTCTATTTTGGTCTGCTGTACTAACGAATCATCCAATAATTGGACTAGTGGAATGGAAAATACGCGATCTACCTCGACGGTATCAATTTCGATATTCGGAGCACCTTGTGCACAGGACAGAAAAGGTTCTACGTAAAAGTTTGACGGCGGAATATATAACCAGGTCATTGGACGTAAAAACTCCTGAGCCATGGGTTTTAGCCCCACTTCCTCCTCACATTCTCTAAACGCGGCTGCTTTCAAATCCTCATCAAAGTCCTCAAGTTCTCCTCCGGGAAAACTGATTTGAGCGCTATGCGTACCGTTGTAAGAAGAACGCTTCATATACAGCAGCTCCAATCCCTCATCTCCTTCAAAAACATGCATAATAACGCCCGCTTTTCGAGGGCTTAGTGCCATAACCGATTCTTTCGCAACAGCATTGCGGTACGAAGGCATCATCAACCGTTGGCCTTTAACGCCTGGCAAGGGTGCGGAAACTTTTAATCTAAACTCCTCCAAGGTCATGTGTTAAAAGTAGTCCTTGAAAAGCCGTAGAGTCTAGTGAGCAACGTATCTTTGTTTTCTATTACAAACCTATCCTCAATAATTTATGACTATCACTCAGTTCAAATACATCGTAGCCGTAGATAACCACAGGCATTTTGCGAAGGCGGCCGAAGCATGTTTTGTCACACAACCGACACTTAGCATGCAGATTCAAAAACTCGAAGAGGAATTGGACATCTTGATTTTTGACCGTTCAAAACACCCCATCGTCCCGACACCTCTTGGCGCCAAGATCGTTGAGCAAGCGCGCAAAGTGATCTACGAAAGTGAGGTGCTAGAGCACATGGCCAAACAAATCAAAGGCAGCTTTGACGGCGAACTGACCCTTGCCGTTATTCCTACCATTGCGCCAAGCCTGTTGCCTAGGTTCATTCCTGAATTCACAAATAAGTATCCCGGAATAAAACTCAACATTGAAGAGTTGAAAACTGAGGATATGATAGAAGCACTA
Source organism: uncultured Cryomorphaceae bacterium (assembly GCA_913060465.1). GTDB lineage: Bacteria > Bacteroidota > Bacteroidia > Flavobacteriales > Schleiferiaceae > UBA10364. The sequence goes on from CAJXTR010000058.1 coordinate 1,832, forward strand.
CGTACGGACCGCATAGATGTTGGTATCGCCGCAACACCGTTGCAAGAAAAAGGCATCGTCGAGACCCCGCTGTATTATGAACCTTTCATGGCTTTTGTCCCCGAATACCACGCTATGAATAGCGACGAGTTTTTGCTTGCCTCTGAGCTGAATGCAAATGAGATGCTATTGCTCAACGAAGGCCATTGCTTTAGAAATAGTGTGCTGAAGTTGTGCCAAACAGAACTAAACCCACAGCAACGCATCAATATGGAAAGTGGAAACTTTGATACGCTGATTAAACTTGCCTACCGCGGTATGGGGATGACCCTGCTGCCCTATTTAAATACGTTAGACCTGAGCGATAAATACAAGAAAGGAATCAAGCCAATCGCGGAACCAACGCCAACTCGTGAGGTCAGCATGCTCTATTCACGTACCCAACTAAAGCAAGAGTGGATCAAAGCCATGGGACAAATCATTACTGCTTCACTACCGAAAAAACTCCTTGAAAAATCCAGCAATGTCATTAGCCCGGCATAGGAAAGAATTGGGCCAACATCACCAAGACTAGGATTGCTAGAACGTTCATTACGATACCACGGTACACCATATACGGTATGGTGAGTTTACCCGTTGAAAAGACAATTGCATTGGGTGGCGTGGCCATGGGTAACATGAAAGCACAACTAGCGCCAAGAACGAGCGGAATGCTCAGTTGTTGGAGGTCGATACCTAAGGCATAACTCAAACTCAAGAGCAAGGGCATCAATGCACTCACTAACGCCATGTTACTCAGTAATTCGGTAGCAAAGACCCCGAGAACAGCCATGATTGATATCCAAAGCCACAATGGAAGATCTCCAAGGGCCTGAAGAGATTCACCCAGGGCTTCAAACCAATAGCTCCCCTGGAGCGTACCTGCCAATGCAAGGCCGCCTCCGAAAAGGATTAATATCCCCCAAGGTAGTTTTGAAGTATCCTCCCAACTCAGCAACGTATGGCCTTCGCCTGAAAAAACGCTGAACAGTAGCAGGGCACTTGTGAGCGCTATGGCTGTATCTGACCACTGAACTTGAGGTATCCATTGAACGAGGTAGGGACGAATAATCCATAAAATCGCTGTCCCGGTGAATATTATAGCCACACGTATTTGTGGGGCTGAGAGCGAGCCTAATCGGTCCCATTCATTTTGCATCCAATTCCGAGTTTTTAACTCTTCCTCATCACTTAATACATCCTGGGGCAAACCTGCAGTGAGCACTAAGAATGCAACCAACCCGAGAATAACTGTTGCGCTCATTCCTATAGGCAGCCATTCCATGAACCCGATAGGACGGTTTAGTTGATCCGACATGAATGCCGCAAAAATCATGTTTGGAGGTGTACCTATGATGGTGGCCATCCCTCCGATATTCGCGGCCCAAGCAACGGATAAAAGGATGGGGCGCGCCAATTTTTCTCGCTTTTCCTCTTGCAATACAGCGAGTACACTTGTTGCGATCGGAAGCATCATAATCGAGGTGGCTGTATTCGAAATCCACATGGACATAAAGCCAGTGGCAAGCATGAAACCGGCAATGAGCCCCTTGTCTTTCGTGCCCGTTTTCCGAAGTATCCACAAGGCTATTCGGTAATGTAAGCCAACCTTTTCAAGGGCTAAGGCTAATACGAATCCGCCAAAGAATAAATACACTAAAGGATGCGCATAGAAGGCTGCCATTTCCTTCCCTGTGCCGAGCCCCAATATGGGAAAGAATAAGAGCGGCAGCAGGGCGGTAACGCCGAGGTTTACGGTCTCCGTAATCCACCATAGCAACATCCACGCCGCTATCCCCAACAATAAAAAGTGACTCTGTCCCTGACCAACAATACCGATAAGCACTGCCAATATGGGGCCTAACAAACGTATAATAGCTGTAGTTTTGTTCATCTAAATTCTGATCTATGCAGCTCGTTTTTGCCACACACAACCCCGGTAAGTTACAAGAGGTTCGCGAAATATTGGCCCCGAAATACGAAGTATTGGGACTTGCAGACTTAAACGACCATGAAGAGATCGTTGAAGATGCTGACACATTGCAGGGTAATGCAATTATAAAAGCCGAAACCGTCTGGCAACGTCATGGCCTGAACTGCTTCTCGGACGACACAGGATTAGAAATTCTAGCACTAAACGGTCAACCCGGCGTGTACAGTGCGCGGTACGCTGGCCCTCAGAAAAATTCAGAGAATAATATGGACAAGGTGCTGCAAGAATTAAAAGAGGCTAATGATCGCAGTGCCCAATTCCGAACCGTAATGGCGCTCCACTGGAACGATAAAATCGAACTGTTCGAAGGAATTGTCAAAGGACACATTGCAACTGAAAGAAGCGGCTCAAAAGGCTTTGGATACGACCCTATTTTCATACCAGAAGGATATGATAGGTCGTTTGCTGAAATGGACGCTGCACTCAAAAACAGCATGAGTCACCGCGGTAGAGCGATGGAAAAACTGATAAACTTCTTGCTGGATCAAGCTTAATCCTTGACGGGAATTGAGAAAAAGCTAAAGTGTACATGACCGTATTTACGGTGCTCAAAAAACCCGGGCAAATGGCTTAGATCAGTATCAGCACTGTGCTCTATAATGGCTTCGCCTCCCTCATTCAAGAAGTTATTTTCCACCAGCGCTTTGGCCAATTCCTCGTGCTTATCCCAATCGTATGGAGGATCTGCAAATACAATGTCGTAGGAGGTTAAACTGCGCTGAACAAAGAGCCAAACGTCCGTTTGAACCGTAGCAATGTTAATCCCGAGTTCATCGGCCATTTGATCGATAAATCGGACACAACCCTTGTGCTGATCTACGCACGTAATTTCTCCAGCACCACGCGAGGCAAACTCGTAACTAATATTACCAGTCCCTGCAAAGAGGTCTAAAACGCGAAGGTCGTCGAAGAAGAAGCGATTATTCAAAATGTTGAATAGGCCTTCTTTTGCGAAGTCCGTTGTAGGCCGAGTAGGCAAGTTCTTGGGCGCGGTGATACGCTTCCCTTTCCATTTACCGCTTACAATTCTCATAATCGCAATAAGGTTGCAAAAGCAAGTGCATCAAAATCCTTCATTGCAGAACTTATCTTCGACCACTCCTGTGGTTTAAACAACTTTACGTTTCCAAAGTAGGGCTGAATCACGTCTTTATATGAGCGCGCACTGAGACCGCTAAGTTCAATGGAAGTCTCCGCACGATTCCACTCGAGCTGCTCGACGCAATTACCTAAATGATAAATGAGTTCACTATCGTTGGCACATGGAAAGCTATTAATCAAATGCCATTGTCCATCCTTACTGGCCATAACATGTACCGCATCATTATACACATGGACATAAAAATTCGCTGCTTCCGAAGCCTTTAATCGCTCCAACTGCAATGCCCAATGATGGCGGCGGACTAAAGACTCCGTATTACTTCTGGCTAAATCTGAATCTGGTAAATATGAGAGCATAGTCATTCCCAGCTCTTCACTGGCATCCGAAAAATTCGCTTTTTGACCGAGCACCGTTTGCGTCCAATCCAGATCTTCTCCATCCGTCATTAATTGCGGAAGCAAGACCGTATGCGGTGCTTCAACTCCATAAATAACATCAGCAAAGTCTTCAGAAAACGAGCCGAGCAAATCCTCAATAGGATGTTCACTCCATTCCGAACGAGGCACATAACCTGCCAAGTAAAGCTGACGCGTGGTAAGGTGGCGCACCAAAAAAGAAAGTCCATCCTGTTGGTACAGGATGGACAATATGCATTCCTCCGCCTTCGCTGATTCGAAGGCCGGATCGATGTTAGTCTGCTTTACACTTAGTGTTTTCGTAGTTACCACTGATGGTTGGTTGTGTCAATGATCCAATAGACCAGAATTCGTTTTTCACTTTCTTGAATGCATCAGGGAATTCATCCGCTACATCAGCGAAAATCGTACTGAATGGTGCACTCACCTCAAATGTAGCAACTTCTACCCCATTCTTTACAATCTTGCCTGCGTTCATCGTGAACAAGCTATCGGTTCCTGGGATGCGCAACATTGAATTTGCGTCAAAACCTTCACCAAACAACTGTGTGCCCACAGGCTCTTGACCTAAGACGCGAATAATGACCGAATCTTTGTTCATATCCTTCTGGTACACCTTATCGTAGTACATAAAGTTTGTATCCTTACGCTCAACGATGCTGATATATCCCGTATCCACAAAACCAACGAGTGTATGGATATCCGAACAGAAGGTTCCGTTCTCACTCTTGTAGGCCAATTGCGCTTCACGGATGTTTTCAAGTTGTTCTGTCACCTCACACAATCTCACAGATTCGATGTTCTGGAAACGGATAGGTTGCATGATGCTATTGTAAATACGGTAGGTAAAGTAGACTGATAATAAAATCAACACTGCTTTAACTGCGGTTTGTACCTTTGAATTCATGGGATGATTTTCAATTAATGGTCCCAAAACTACAATATTTTTCCGTTGCAAGCACCTCAAAGTACATACTCGGATTTAAAAGGTTTTTTTCCTTTCGAGCCAACTGCCGACCAAGACGGTTTGTTGCGCAAACTTGCTGTGTATTTAAGCATCCGCAGGGTAATGCCCGAGGTGTTTATTATCAAGGGATTCGCCGGTACAGGAAAAACGACCGTGATGAAAAGCGTGGTCTCAACACACAAGAAACACAAACGTAAAGTAATCTTAATGGCCCCTACTGGCCGCGCAGCCAAAGTGCTCTCTGGCGCAACAGGCTCAAAGGCCCATACCATTCACAGAAGCTTATATCGACCTAGAGTAGGAAGTTCAGGTGCCGCCTCATTCGTCCTTGCAAATAACAATCAAAAAAACACCACCTACATCGTGGATGAGGCGGGGTTGATAGGCACAACAAGAGACAGCTCACTCGGCGGTAATGCACTACTGGAGGATTTACTTACGTACGTATTCACGGACCCTTCCAACAACCTCATTCTAGTCGGTGACCCCGCTCAGCTGCCTCCTATAGGTCAGCCGGAGAGCCCTGCATTGAACGTGGATTATTTCATACAGCAATTGGCTATAAATGCCTCTGGCCATACGCTTCGCAATGTGGTTCGACAAGCCTTAGACAGCTTGATTTTAAAGAATGCCACGGCACTAAGAACTGCAATAGAAGAAGATTCTAGCGAAGACCCCACGATAGAGACGGGTGCAGATCTGGTTCGAGTTGAGGATGGGTACCAATTACAAGATATCTTCGAAAACCTCTACCACAGCGATAGCAACAACAACACTATGGTGGTCCGTAGTAATAAAAAGGCCAATCAATACAATCAGGGAATTCGTGGCCGAATCAAATTTCAAGAGGACCAAATCGCCGCCGGGGACCAATTCATGGTGGTAAAAAACAACTATTTCTGGCTTCCCGAAACCAGCCCGATGGGATTTATTGCCAACGGCGAAATAGGCACAATAAGAAGCATCCGCAATATCCACGAACGGTATGGTTTCACCTTTTGTGAAGCCACTGTTGCTTTCTTGGATTACCCGGAACAAGAGGCCATCGATATTATGTGTAATCTAAGCGCGTTGATGAGCGAAGGACCTGCATTAACAAGCGCGCAAAGCAATAGCCTATATGAACAGATGAATGTGAAATATGCGCGTTACACGAGTAAGTCAAGAAGGTATGAAGCCATTAAAAACGATCCCTATTTCAACGCCCTACAGATTAAGTTCGCCTACGTCATTACTTGTCACAAAAGCCAAGGTGGACAATGGGAAAATGTCGTTATTGAACACCCCTATTTACCCGATGGACCCTCACCTATATACTTTAAATGGCTGTACACAGCTATGACCCGGGCAACTAATAAAGTTTACTTAGTGGGGTTTCCTGAGAACTGGTTTGGAACGGTATCTTTGCCCAAAGAACCACCTACTTCATGAAGTACCTCATAGCCAAAATAGTATTCTTCCTCGCAGGATGGAAGCTTGATGCGAGTTCAGAAAAAATTGCTGCGGCGCGCAATACAGTGATGATCGCGGCGCCGCATACTTCAAACTTCGATTTGGTATTTGCCTTGGGCGCCTTTTGGCTTATGCGTCTGCCGATCAAGTTTTTCATTAAAGATTTTTACACGAAGTGGTATTTCCTCGGGTTCTTTAAATGGCTTGGTGCTATTGGAGTGGACCGCTCAAAAAGTGGCAACCTCGTGGACCATGCGAGCCGGTTGATGAAAACTAGAAGTGATCTCACTTTGATGGTTCCAGCGGAAGGAACCCGTAAGCGCGTTGAAAAATGGAAAACCGGCTTCTACCACATCGCCGTGAACTCCGGAAAAAACATCAGTTTAGGCTACCTTGATTATGCTAAAAAGCAAGCGGGCATTTTGGAAGTTATTCCTGCGGGTGAGAAAAGCGCAACCTTCAATCATATTCAAACCGCTTATGCTGAAGTTGCTGGGAAATATCCAGAACTCTACAATAAGATTATACACTAAGAATGTCGCCTGAGCTCAATTTCCCCGAAGGTATTTCAGCACTCGTTCGATGTGTTGAACAGGAGGATCAGCTCAAAATATGGGATGCCTGCAGAAAGAAATGGTTGGTATTCACACCAGAAGAATGGGTACGCCAGCATTGCATACACTACCTAAATGCATTGGGCTATCCACTTTCATTAATGCAAACTGAAGGAGGACTGAAAACGGTAAAACGTACTAAACGCAGCGACTTACTGATTTACAAGAACAAAATCCCCTACATTCTGGTGGAGTGTAAGGCACCGACAGTAAGGATCTCACAGCAGACCTTTAACCAAGCTTTTAACTACAATACGGAAATTAAGGCGAGCTTCATCTATCTAACCAACGGGGTACAACATTTCTATTGGGACGTTAAGAACAACGCTCAACTTTCAGGCCTGCCTAGCGCAGACGATCTAAGCTACGAATAGTCTTCTCGTCTTTTTGAATGCCTTTTGAAGCCATGAAGGCGAGAATAATGTTGATGAGTGGCACCACGCTTCCATAACCAGCCGCAGCCCCTGTATTTTCTTTTAACTCAAGAATCAATAAGGCTAGAGCCACCAAGGAGCTCAACATTCCAAGGCGAACAAGGAATAGCTGGTAACTGCGCTTTTTATACAGCAGAATAGCTCCTGAAAAGGTCGCCATACACCAACCAAAGGTGAAGAACAACCACATTGATGCCGTGGCTTGGTAAACAACGCCATCTAAAGAATACATGGGTAAGAAGAATGCTGCTAGGGAACTTAAAACGCCGGCAGCGAACATATATAAGGTTTGAACGCGTTGGATCATTGGGTATTTGAATTTGCCGCAAAGTTCAAAAAAAATTGGACCCAAATCTTTCTATACTGAGAAAAGTCCCTATTATTGTGGTGTTGAGGAACATAAAAGAACCCCTTACCGTTTACCTCTCCTATTACAATCCCTTTATAAAACATGTTGACTGAAAACGATTTGCGGGCACGCAAGTTGCCTGAATTAAAAGACCTAGGTGCTTCTTTGAGTATTCCCAAAGCGAAATACATGAAGAAAGAAGAATTGGTCACTGCGATCCTTGCAGTAACAGGACAAGCTGCCCCTTCCGCTCCAGCAGACGCGCCAATCGCAGACGCTCCTTCAGAACCAAGAGCACAAAAAGAGCCAAGAGCACCGAAAGAGCAGCAAGGACCGAAAGCCGCATCGCACAACAATGACCGTGATGGCGAGCAGGGACAACGCAAAGAGCGTCACCCGCGTCATAAAAACAGAGAGAATTCCAATCAGAATAACAACCACCAAAATCGCGACCGAAGACGACCGAAAGAATTTCATTTCGAAGGTATCATCGCCAACGAAGGTGTCTTGGAAATCATGCCAGATGGCTATGGCTTCCTGCGCAGTTCTGACTTTAACTACCTGAACTCCCCTGATGATATTTATGTAAGCCAGAACCAAATCCGCAGCATGGGTTTGAAAACTGGGGACACAGTAAGCGGAGAGGTACGTCCACCGAGAGAAGGTGAAAAATACTTCCCGCTCGTAAAGATCAATAGTATCAACGGTCGTACGCCAGAATTTGTGCGTGACCGTGTTGCTTTCGAGCACCTAACCCCACTATTCCCGGAAGAGAAGTTTGACATTACCACCCGCCGTAGTACAGATTCAACTCGAATTATAGACCTCTTCTCTCCTATTGGGAAAGGGCAACGCGGATTGCTGGTTGCACAGCCCAAAACAGGTAAAACGACCTTGATGAAGGAAGTGGCTAATGCCATTGCAGCAAATCACCCAGAAGCCTACATGATTGTGCTTCTTATCGATGAGCGTCCTGAAGAGGTAACAGATATGAGCCGCAGTGTTAATGCGGAAGTTGTTGCTTCAACCTTTGATGAGCCAGCAGAACACCACGTAAAAGTGGCAAATATTGTGCTTGAAAAAGCGAAGCGTATGGTTGAGTGTGGACATGATGTTGTAATCATGCTAGATTCTATTACGCGTCTAGCACGTGCATACAATACGGTAAGTCCAGCTTCGGGAAAAATCCTTTCTGGGGGTGTGGATGCTAACGCATTACAAAAGCCAAAACGTTTCTTTGGAGCGGCACGTAATATTGAAGGCGGTGGTTCTTTAACCATCCTTGCAACTGCATTGATTGATACCGGCTCTAAGATGGATGAAGTAATCTTTGAAGAATTCAAAGGAACGGGTAATATGGAAATGCAATTGGATCGTCGTATTGCGAACCGTCGTATTTGGCCTGCCATCAACCTTATTGAAAGCGGCACGCGTAAAGAAGATTTACTCTTGTCGCCTGATGTTCTACAGCGCATGTGGATCATGAGAAAATACCTTGCAGATATGACTCCGATAGAGGCAATGGAATTCTTGAGTGACCGCATCCGAAAGACGAAAGACAATGCTGAATTCTTAATCAGCATGAATGGATAAGTAAAAGCCTGCTCGATGAGCGGGCTTTTTT
>CAJXTR010000059.1 GCA_913060465.1 uncultured Cryomorphaceae bacterium
TTGCGACATCTGTATACGGTTCTGCCGGTCGCGGTGGTGGTACAGGTCCTCGTGGTCGTAACTACTACAATTCAAAATTGGATATCCTTCCTTACGGAGATGACCTATATGACCACTACCATGTAGATGGCGACGGTTTGCGTGATGAAGACGGTTTCATAGATTTCGATGCATTGGTTGCAGAAAATCAAGCTACAACTTCAGGATACACGGGTGATATTTCAGCCTTCACCGGTATGAGAATTGGTTCTAACGGATACCGTGATAGCAACGTAAACAATGCAGTATTGGTGCGTCGTGCTTCTATGAACTCTCATAACTGGTACGGTGTGATCTCTAACTTGGAGTACACTACAGGTAACTTCAAAATGAGTGCTGGTGTTGATCTACGTGATTACACTGGTTACCACTACCGTGTTTTGAATGACTTGATGGGCCTTGACGGTTACTACTCAACTGGTAACAAAAACTCTAACGGTCAAATCATTGAAACTTTGGTAGAAGCAAATCCATTTGCAAACACTGGCTTAGCTGGTCCTAAAATGGACTACTACAACATCGGTCGCGTACAGTGGGCAGGTGTGAACGGTATGGTTGAGTACAATGACCAAGATAAATTGACTGCAGTAATGCAAGCAGGTTGGTCTCAGCAGAACTACCGTCGTATCGATTACTTCGATCAACCAACGAACCCTGTTTCTGACTGGGCTCCATTAACTGGTGGATACGTTAAAGGTGGTGCGAACTACAACTTGAACGAAGAAATGAACGTATTCTTCAACGCAGGGGTTATTGCTCGTCAACCATTGTTCGATGCGGTATTCCCTGGATACGCGAACAACATTAACCCAGATTTGCAGAACGAAATCATCCAATCATTTGAATTGGGATACGCATATATCACCAACGACTTGCAATTGAATGTAAACGTTTACAACACAAACTGGGGTAACCGTTTCATCTCTCGTGGAGTTGATTTGAACGGTGTAGATGGTACTGCACAGTTTAAAGACATCGACGTAAACCACAGAGGTTTTGAATTGGAAGCTCGCTACAACGTAAGCAGCAACCTTCGTCTAAACGCTATGGCTTCATTGGGTGACTGGAAGTACTTGAACAACTTCGAAGCTGAAGTATACGACGATAACAATGCTTTGATTGGTTCAACTACATTGTACACTGAAGGTGCTAAGGTGGGTGATGCTGCTCAGACTACTATGTTCTTGGGTGCAGATTACAAGATTGCTAAGAACTTGAGCGCTGACCTCGGTTTCCGCTACGTAGACGGCTTGTACGCTGATTACTCAATCAACAACTCTGCTTTCGAAAACCCAGATAACTTGGGTGCATTGAAATTGCCATCATACAACTTGATCGATATGGGTCTTACTTCAAGATTTGAGTTGGGTGGAAATATGGCTTCATTGCGTTTGAACGTGAACAACGTATTGAACACTATGTACATCGCAGAATCTAACACTAACATCCACATGGTTGATGGTGCTGCTGATTGGAATGGCATCAATACTGCAAACTTCGTTTGGATGGGATTCGGTCGTACTTGGAATGCAACATTCCGTTACAACTTCTAATCTGATCTAGATTTAGATATAGGAGCCCCGCCACTTGGCGGGGCTCTTTTTTTGCCTCATTTTTGACATATGAATAGAGTGTTGCTTTTATTCCTTGCCGCGTCCGTATTGATTGGGTGTGCAGGACCTGCTGGATCGGACCCGCAAGAAGTGGAGACGCCTGCGACTTTGGTTGCCGGTAGTCAAAAGGATGCGGTATTGGATAGTCTGAATGACATTATCCGCTATGCGCCCAATGATTTAGATGCGCTTGAAGCAAGGGCTGGCGAGTATTTGAAGCGACAAAACTTGAAATATGCTGCTGCAGATGTAGCTGCGGTTTTAGAGTTGGACAGTTCCAGAACGCGTGCTTTAGAGTTGTGGGGCGATATCAGTTTCTCGACGAATCAGACGCGTCAAAGCCGAGATGCCTGGACAAAATGTATGGCGGAAGATCCGGAAAATGTGAGCTGCCGACTTAAGATGGCCGAGTTGTATCATGTGGTTACGGAGTTTGAGAAAAGTGCAAAATTGGTCGACCGCGTGTTGGAATTGGACCCACAAAATGCTGAGGCGCATTTCTTGAAAGGATTGCTCATGCGCGATGCCGTGGGTGATACGACGCGTGCCTTAGAGTGGTTCCAAAAGGCCATTGATATCGATCCGGAATACATCGAAGCGTTGGACATGTGCGGGGTTTTGTACAGTGCCCTCGGAAGTCCTTTGGCGGGCGCGTATTTCAACAGATTGGTCGAATTACAGCCTCAGAATAGAATTGCGTATTACAACCGAGGAATGTTCCAATTGGGCATGAAAGAGTGGAATCGTGCGTTGGAAGATTTTACAATGTGTACCCAATTAGACCCTGATGATATCGAAAGTTGGTTTAACCTTGGATACATTCATCTTCAGCTACAGCTTTATCCTGAAGCTCGTGGCTATTTTAATACGGCTTTACGCATTCAGCCGGTCAACCATCGTGCACTCTATGCTCGCGGGTATTGTTATGAATTGCTCGGGGACATCAACAACGCAGAAGCGGATTACCTTCAGGCACTTTCCTACAACCCGGATCACCAAGGTTCGAAAGAAGGTCTTCAGCGCATGAAGATTGCTCGTGCGCAGGCAGGTCAATAAACCAAGTTTTTAAATTCGTTTGGGTAATCGGAAATTAATCCGTCAACTCCCATGTCAACGAGGTTTTGCATCGATTCTAGGTCGTTTACTGTCCACGGAATAACAGCAATTCGGCGGAAATGGCACCAAGAGATAAGTTCTGGAGTTACTTGCTCGAAGTTGGGGCTGTAAATATCCACAGGAAAACCTAGCGCGTCCATTTGGTCTGCAGGAGAGGTTTCTGCATCGTCTGTGAGCAATGCTAACTTCACGGGCAACGTGGTCTTGCGCATCTCTCGCAATACCCTTAGGTCAAAACTTTGGACCGTAAGATGGTTGAGAAGATCTGCCTCAGGGTATTGCTCGTGTGCTTTGCGAAGATCTGAGGCTACAATGTCCGCGAATTTGCGTGGTCCAGGATGGTAAATGTTATCTCCATTCGGGTGGCTTTTAATCTCAATGTTAAAATGCGGCCAGCGCAATCCTTCGCGTTGAATGGTGGCAAATAGCTCACTGAGCAATGGTTTATATGCCGAGGTGGGTTGTTGCTTCGGAAAATCCGGATGGCCCTTAGAACCACAATCGAACTGTGCGATGCTGTCGTAGGTCATCTTGAATAAGCTGTAAGCAAAGCCTTCATGAGCGGAATCGGCCACTTCGCAGATGCGCTCGTTGAACCAAGGTTCGTGGGAAATAATGAGTTCGCCGTCGGCGGTAACACATAGGTCTAGTTCTAAGGTACGCACCTCAGGAATTTCTAAAGCTGCCTCAAACCCCACCAATGTGTTTTCAGGAAAAAGCCCTCGTGCACCGCGATGCCCTTGTAGGTCTAACGTTCGCTGGGGCTTGGTGCAATTCAACATCAAAAGAGCAGAACATAGGATTAGGAAAGAGTGTTTCATATTACGTACTTTAATAGCCAATTGTGGCAACACCTCTAAAATACTCTGCTCATGCGACAAATGGCAATTGTAGGCCTTAGTTTTGTGACCCTTCTTACCCAATGCACTATGAGTGAAACGACTCCTCAAGGCGAACCTAAAGCCAAAGAAATTCCTTTTGAAATGACCATTCACGGCGATACCCGTGTGGATGAGTTCTACTGGTTACGCGAACGCGAAAATCCTGAAGTTATCGAGTATTTAAATGCCGAGAACGACTATCGTGAGCGTATCATGAAAGGGACCGAGGCGTTGCAGGACCACCTATACAATGAGATGGTTGGCCGCATTAAAAAGGACGATAGCTCAGTACCATATAAGCTTGATGGCTACTTCTATTATACGCGTTACGAAGGAGACTTGGAGTACCCATTGTATTGCCGCAAGCTAGGATCGCTAGATGCCGAGGAGGAAGTGATGCTGAATGTAAATGAATTGGCGGATGGTCATGAATACTACCAAGTAGCAGGCTTGAGTATGCATCCTTCCAATCAAAAGATCTCCTTTGGAGTGGATACGGTAAGCCGAAGAATCTATACCATTTACACAAAGGATTTGCTCACTGGGGCGATCGAAAAAGTCACAGAAAACGAATGTACCGGGGGGTCTACTTGGAGCGCTGATGGAAATCATTTGTTTTACACAGTAAAGGATGCCGAAACATTACGTAGTGATAAGATCAAGCGTTGGGATGCTTTAACCGGTGTGCATGAGGTTATTTTTGAAGAGAAAGACGAAACCTTCTCCACCTTCGTATATAAAACGCGCAGCAAGGAATTTATAATCATTGGTAGCGGCTCGACCATGAGTGATGAATACCGATTCATCCCAGCGAATGACCCGCTTACTGACTTTCAAATCATTCAGCCGCGTGAACGTGGCCTAGAATATGGAGTGAGCCATTTTGGCGAGCACTTTTACATTCGAACAAACGCTGACGGTGCAACTAACTTTAAGTTGATAAAGGCCCCTGTTGCAAGCCCATCTAAGGAGAATTGGGAAGATGTGATTGCCCATCGTGAAGATGTGTATCTCGAATCTATGGAGCTATTCTCTGACTATTTAGTCTTAGAGGAACGCTCAAACGGTTTAACGCAATTACGCATTCAGCCTTGGGGTGGCGAGGCCTATTACCTCCCCTTCGAGGAAGAGGTCTACACGGCGTATTTGGGCAATAACCCTAGTTTTGATCAAGCCCATCTTCGCTACGGATATACTTCTCTAACCACACCGGGTAGCGTTATTGATTACAACTTCAAAACAGGTGAAAAAACCGTACAGAAGCAACAAGAAGTGGTAGGTGGATACGACGCTTCGGAATATGAAACCAAGCGTCTTTGGGCCACCGCCGATGATGGAACAAAAGTCCCTATTTCCTTGGTCTACAAAAAGAGTATGCTGCGTGAAAATGGTCCTAATCCGACGTTGCTCTACGGTTACGGGAGCTATGGTATTACCATTGATCCTTCCTTCTCTACGGTCCGATTAAGCTTGCTCGACCGCGGCTTTGTATACGCGATAGCACACATTCGCGGCTCCCAATATATGGGACGTCCGTGGTATGAAAACGGTAAGATGTTCGATAAGAAGAACACCTTTACCGACTTTATTGATTGTGCTGAGGCTCTTATTGAAGAAGGCTATGCTACCCCAGAAACTCTCATGGCGATGGGAGGAAGTGCGGGCGGACTTCTAATGGGTGCCGTCGTCAATGAACGTCCTGATCTCTTCCGTGGCGTCATCGCAGCCGTTCCTTTTGTAGATGTGGTCACCACTATGCTTGACGAAACCATCCCACTGACAACAGGTGAATTTGATGAGTGGGGAAATCCTAAAAATGAGGATAGCTATCACTACATGAAGTCTTACAGCCCTTACGACAACGTGAAGGCGCAAGATTATCCTGCCATGCTTATCACCACGGGACTTCACGACAGCCAAGTACAATATTGGGAGCCCGCAAAATGGGTCGCGCGCCTACGCAAAACTCGCACGAATCCTGAGCAGCCATTACTTATGTATTGCAATATGGAAACGGGCCATGGTGGTGCCTCGGGCCGATTCGCTGCGCTGAAAGAAACAGCCATGGAATACGCGTTCTTCCTAGATTTAATGGGCATCAAATCATGAGTATAGTAGTCAAAGATCTCACCAAGACCTATGGCGATCAACGCGCCTTAGATGGAATAAATCTTGAGCTCAAGAGCGGCCAGATTACAGGACTCTTAGGACCCAATGGCGCAGGAAAATCCACCCTCATGAAAATCATTACCGGGGCGATTTTACCTACTGAAGGTTCTGTAATGGTAAACGGCACGAATGTTTTGACCAACCCTCTTGAGGTACAAAAGCACATTGGCTACTTGCCTGAGCACAACCCGCAATACCTTGAGCTCTACGTTAAGGAATACTTGGCATACGTAGCTTCCGTTTACAAAGCCCCTAAAACATCTGTAGCCAAAGTCATCGAGCAAACCGTTCTAGGTCCCGAGCAACATAAAAAAATAGGCGCTCTATCTAAGGGTTACCGCCAGCGTGTAGGACTAGCCGCTGCACTCATTCATGATCCAGCAGTACTCATCCTCGATGAGCCAACCACCGGTCTAGACCCTGCTCAGCTCGTTGAAATCCGTAAGCTTCTTAGAGAGGTAAGCTCCAACAAAACCGTCCTGTTCTCCACCCATATCATGCAGGAAGTCGTTGAACTTTGTGATGAAACCATTTTTTTAAAGTCGGGCTCCATTAGGCAACGTTGTGGACGCGAGGAAATTGAGAAAGGCGCAGCACATTTAGAACAGCTTTTCACGAATTGATGCCCCAACAAGTTTGGTGTGTCTAATAAATAAGCATACATTTGCACTCACAATAACGCGGAGTGGAGCAGTTGGTAGCTCGTCGGGCTCATAACCCGAAGGTCGTAGGTTCGAGTCCTGCCTCCGCTACTACCCGAGACCCGAAGACATTTTGTCTTCGGGTTTTGTTTTTCTCAGAAGTCCAAGTGTCTATGAAACAGCCAGTTATCTCTAAAAGCAGGTGGATGTTCGAGGTTCGATATTCTTTAGTATTCGGAGAGTAGTGTAATCCATCGGGAAATAGTACATCTTGCAACCTTCGCTTTTGCTTTGTATTTATAGATTCCCAGAATTGACGGGGGTTTTCGAGCAGTGAAAGAATTTTTTCATCCAAAATTGCAAGGTTCGATTTTTTTGAAGGGAGGTTTTCGAGTTTTAGCTCAATTTCTTTGATTTCCTCTTGTGTAATGCGTTTGTGTTTCTTCCACATCTTTTCCTTGATATGCCCCACGGCAAACCGTCTTTCCAGTTTTTCTAATTCATTTTCTTTTTGGGTTATCTGGGAAAGGAGGTCCTTGCGTTTGCCTGGCTGGATGACGTAGCGAATTATCACAGTCAATTGTTCGATGTACCCCGCTCAGAAGAAGATTAATTAAAATCTGAATGAACCACATCTAGTCTAAAGAGATATTTCTGTGTACCGTCTTCATATACCGGGATTTCACCCCGTAAATAGTAGTTGTTTAGATCAAGTAAATCACCTTGGTAATACAAAGTGTCCGATCCTTCAAGAATAAACGCGTAAATCGTATCCATGAACGCTTTAAAGTACGCCGGGGTAATCGTGTCATTTGGAATCCTATAGTCTCCGCTTATAAACAAGGCACGATTAAGCTCCTGACCTACGTCCACCGAATCACACAAATCCCATTCTACAGTACCATATCTATTACAGGCATACGTGCAGATATTAAGCGGTTCTTCACTTATGACACCTAAAGACCATGTTGAACGAACCGGCTCTGGCGCATCTATCTTCCAGTCACAGCTTGAAGAGATTAGCGCAAATAGTATGTATAGAAAGCTCCTTCTCATAATCAATAGGCAATAAATATATACTTTTCTTCATCCAGGTTATTCTTTCTGTCACTACGACACCACTCACAATCTTGATGAGGATAGTGCCCATCACGAAATTCCCATGCCGTTACTCTGTCTTGCCTCTTACTAGAGCCAAATCCAACCGGATTCGAACCCACGGTCATTAATTATATCGTAGTTTAGTTTTTGATTTGGTGTGGTAATGAAGATACTGAAAACATTGGGATCATGGAATTATACGTGATTCCAAACGTGTGTTCGGAATATTCCGAACAAAAAATTCAAGCCAATGGAAGGCCTTACCGGACAATAATTCACTCAACCTGATCTGGTTCATCTATTCGATTTACCTTCGACCTTTTCATTGTTCAGCACCCCCAACCAGGTCCGCCAATCCTTGCGGAGCAAGGTTGGCAATTCTGCCTCCGCTACTTAGCCTCAATCAACGCGGCAAACTTCGGAGGTCACAATATCTTTTAATTAACTTTAACGGACTCTAGATCAAACACCAAATTATGAGCAGCATAAGAAAAAGTTGGGACCGACTTCCTGAGAATGAGAAAGACAATGTAAAAAATCAGATTATCCGCTTTTTTGAGAAAGAATTGGATGAGGAGATTGGGGTAATTACGGCTGAATCTATTCTTAATTTCTTCTTGCAACAAGTTGGTCCAACACTATATAACCAAGGCGTTTCTGATTCGAAGTTGGCACTAGAAAAAAGGATGGATGATCTCAACTATGATCTTGATGATTTGATTGAATATCAATAGATTAATTCAGCCACGTCCTAAGGCTGCTAGTATCACACAGAATTCTATTCTTTCGGATTTTGGATAAGTCGTAACCCTTCGCTTTTTCTCTAAAGCTTTTTGATTGCCATTAAAATTCTGTTGTAAGAGCGCTCTAATCCAACCCAGAACATCTGGCCTTTGCTTGTATTCACAAATTGAATGATCACGGCATCAATATCACTTTCATATCGTGCAATGCTCGTATATCCATTGAGCCATCCAGTATGTTCGTACTTATATACAGACGTATAAAGTTCTTGTTCGTCTTTACTGAGGAGAGTTCCGTCCACAAGTGATCGAAGAAATATTCCGACATCTTCAGCTGTCGCAATCATAGACCCGCCAGGTCTAGTGTAATCATTCATCTTTAAATCGTAGTCATAGCCTATGTAATAACCGCTCATCACCTCATTGGAATCGACTTCGCTAAACAAACTATAAGTGTGCTCTAGATGGAGTGGCTCTAAAATCTCTTCCTTAATAAAGTTGTGGTGGCTATACCCTAACGTTCTGTCCAAAATCTCACCGATCAAGAGATAATTGGTATTTGAATAACGGTGCTTCTTGCCTGGTTTGAAATCTAAACCTTTTTGGAACACAAGGCTAGCGGTTTCTAAGTAGCTCTCGTATGGATTCCTATTAGCAAACTCTTCATCATAGATAAACTCGGGTATGCCGCTTCGGTGCTGTAGAAGCATCTCTAAGGTGATTTCATTTGAAAATTCAATACTATCCGCTATTTCGGGAATGAGTTCTCCAAGAGTACTTTCTAATGACAACTGGCCATTCGCTACTAGTTTTACAGTTGCGGCGGCAATGTAAAGCTTACTGATACTCGCAATTTTGAACAGCGAATTTGGATCAGCTGGAACTTGGTTCTCTCTGTCCTTTAATCCTGCACAATAGAGAGAGGATTGACCTCCTTGATTTATGCAGACAATAATGCCGTCATATCCATTATCCAAGGTTTTATCGACTTCTTCTTGGACGGATTTTGGAAAGTAAATAAGATCCTTGGAGCAACTAGTGAGAATACCTGTGTATAGTATAGTCAGTAAGAATCCAATCGAGCTTATAGAAGTTTTATACCTCCTCGTACTTTGGGTGAAGGATTTCATGGTCAAGGTAATTGGAAGAGATCTTCCACGGTGCAGTGTAGTGTTTTTGAGATTTTCAACGCTAAAACGGTTGAAGGAACATATATACCGTTTTCGATTGCGTTAATGCTTTTGCGTGACACCTCCGCTTTAACGGATAACTCTCCTTGGGTGAGGCCAGCTTTTCTGCGCAAAGCTTCTAGGTTATTAAGCAGTTTTACGTGGTCTCTTCCCATCCTTATTTTTTTTCGAATTGATTGACTGCATCATTCAATTCCTTCTCCGTGTTTGGATATAGGTACCCAGCAATAAATACTCCGGTGCCGATTAGTCCAACTAAAGCTCCAATTCCTTTGAATACATTTCCTAAAAAAAACAACCCTAAAAAGAATAGACCTGCACCCACGAATAAAGTAATCACGCCTCCTCTGCGATAATCGATTGGCTGTTTCTTTCTTTCGTCGAATAATGTTAAAAGCTCGTCCAATTTAGACGGGTCTTCAATGTGTTTTGCAATTTCGACCACGGCATCGCGCTTTCCTTTTGCATCGAGGTATTGCCAAATAAAAACAGCTACGGGAATAATGATTCCTGTCAGCATTCCCATAACGGGAATTATTGTTTCAACATTCATATTAGTTTAGGTTTTAATGTAACGCAAACTTACCAAATAAATGTGAAGTATAGGTTACAATTTGTGTGTGTTTTGCTCGCCCAACCAGGTCCGCCAATCCTTGCGGAGCAAGGTTGGCAATCCTGCCTCCGCTACTCAGAAACCCTTTGAAGGAAACTTCAAAGGGTTTCTTCGTTTAGCTACGTTGGACTCTCGCAGAATCCGCTACCAGCTGGGCATAAAGTCCCACATCACGGAGTGCGCCTTTTAAAATTCTGGAAAGACTCTAAAGTGCCATTTACCCTTGCCTAATTGAATAGCTTCGTTCAGTTTGTGGGCAGTTTCCATAAACTTTTCGTCTGCCCTTTTTTTGAATTTTTTCTTTGTACCCATCAACCTTAGAGAATAATATCCCTCCCAAGCGGAAATTAAACCTAGGTAGAAGTATATAGGCTCCTCCTGAAACATCGAAAATATCAGGCCAGCTCCTGCACCATAACCTCCCGCATAGGCTAATGCCCCATTAGTTAGATTTCTTCTTGTTGCGCGTAAAGTACTTTGACTTGCGGCAAAATCCCTTCTTCCTTGCTTAAAGGCCACTTTTGCAACCCCATATTGCTTGGTCAGTTCTGTGACTTCTTCAAAAGATATTTCGGACCCATTTTGGTAAAACTTAAAGTCTCGGTATTCAATAAGGTCTTGGCTGAAAGCCGAGAATGATAGTAGCAACGCTGCTAAT
>CAJXTR010000060.1 GCA_913060465.1 uncultured Cryomorphaceae bacterium
ATTCCTAGCGCCACAAGCACTGAAAGAACATTTCGTGGCTCTATCTGAAAATCAGGTCATCATGCATTGTGGATCGGGCGTTACGGCGTGCCATTCCATCTTGGCGATGGTCCATGCGGGGTATCCCGTACCTACATTGTACAATGGCTCCTGGAGTCAATGGTGTAGGAACGATCTTCCTCGGGTAGTGCAGTAGAGCAAAACAGCCCGCCGGAGGCGGGCTGTGATTAAACTTTATGAAATGGGGAGGTCCACGTTTCGGAAGACCAATTCTCCTTCAAAAGCGTCGAGCAGTATTACATCGTCTGCCTGCACTTTTCCAGATATAATTTCCTTACTCAAAGCATTCAGGACTTCATTTTGAATCGCGCGTTTCACCGGGCGAGCCCCGTATTGTGGATCAAAGCCGACCGTGCCTAAATGTGCAATGGCCTCTTTCGTCGCTTCCAGGGTAATGTTTTGCTCATGGAGGCGATGTTTTACCGCATCGAGTTGTAAGCCTACAATTTGGGCCATCTCGCTACGATCAAGCGGACTAAAGACACTTATTTCATCAATACGGTTCAAGAATTCAGGTCGCACGACCTTTTGTAACAATCCTACGAGCTCCGGTTTAAGTCTAAGCATTAACGTTCCGTAGTCTTGACCTTCATATTGATCGATAGCTTCATTGATAATGTGTGAGCCAATATTGCTCGTCATAATGACCAAGGTGTTTTTAAAGTTCACCGTGCGGCCTTTATTATCCGTTAGTCGTCCATCATCCAATACTTGCAGAAGAATATTGAAGGTATCTGGGTGTGCTTTTTCAATCTCATCCAAAAGGACTACGCTATAAGGCATGCGTCGAACCGCTTCGGTAAGTTGACCACCTTCATCGTACCCCACATACCCTGGAGGCGCACCCACTAGTCGGCTAACACTATGCTTCTCCTGGTATTCACTCATATCAATACGAGTCATTGCACCTTCGTCATTGAATAAATAGGAGGCAAGGGCCTTGGCCAATTCTGTTTTACCAACCCCCGTCGTTCCTAAAAACAAGAAACTTCCAATAGGCTTGTTTGGATCACCTAAGCCAGCGCGAGATCTGCGGATGGCATCACTAACGGCGGCAATAGCTTCGTTTTGCCCTACCACTCGTTTGTGCAATTCTTCTTCCATGCGCAAAAGCTTCATTCGCTCGCTTTCAAGCATTTTCTGCACAGGAATTCCGGTCCAACGGCTCACCACTTCGGCAATATCTTCAGCGGTTACCTCTTCTTTAATCATGGTACGCTCACTGTTCTCAAGTGCCTGTTCTGCTGCGTCCAATTCTTTTTCGGCTTCCTGCATCAACCCGTAGCGTATCTCAGCGACTCGCCCATAGTTTCCAGCACGTTCCTCGCGTTCTGCTTCCAGCTTGAATTGCTCGAGGCGCTCTTTGATTTCTTGAATACGCTCAGCACTATTTTTTTCGCGCTCCCAAACCGCATTCAGAGCATCGCGCTGCTCATACAGCTCACTGAGTTCCGTCTTAATGACGGCCAACTTCTTTTGGTCGTCTTCACGTTTGATCCCTTCTTGCTCAATCTCGAGTTGAAGAATTTTCCGATCTAAGATGTCCAATTCCTCTGGCTTCGAATTAATCTCCATACGAATCTTCGATGCTGCCTCGTCCATCAGGTCGATTGCTTTATCAGGAAGGAATCGGTCACTAATGTATCGTGAACTCAATTCTACCGCACTGATCACGGCTTCATCCTTGATACGCACCTTATGATGGGTCTCATACTTTTCTTTGATACCGCGAAGAATACTAATGCTGCTCTCTTGGTCGGGCTCTTCAACGATCACTTTTTGGAAGCGACGTTCTAGCGCTTTATCCTTTTCAAAATACTTTTGGAATTCGTCTAGGGTAGTGGCCCCGATAGCGCGCAACTCTCCTCGTGCAAGTGCGGGCTTCAAAATGTTTGCGGCATCCATTGCACCTTCACTTTTACCGGCTCCCACGAGAGTGTGGATCTCATCAATGAATAGGAGAATATTGCCATCACTGCTCGTTACTTCCTTAACCACCGCTTTAAGACGTTCTTCAAACTCTCCTTTGTATTTCGCCCCGGCAATCAAGGCGCCCATATCTAAGCTATAAACGGTTTTATCCTTGAGGTTCTCAGGGGCATCTCCACTTAGAATACGTTGTGCCAATCCTTCGGCAATAGCAGTTTTACCTACACCAGGTTCACCAACGAGGATGGGGTTGTTCTTTGTACGTCGCGAAAGAATTTGCAATACGCGACGAATCTCGTCGCCACGGCCTATGACGGGATCAAGCTTCCCTTCCTCGGCCATTTTATTCAAGTTCTTCGCGTATTTATCTAAGCTATTGTAGGTGTTTTCTGCACCAGCGCTGTTCGCATTGCGTCCTTTACGCAAGCTCTCAATAGAATTGGTCACTAGCTGTTGTGTGAATCCAGCATCGTTCAACATCTTGCCGGCGGCTCCTTTGTCGAAGAGCAGTGCGAGTAGGAGGTGCTCCGTAGCCACGTAATCATCTTTCATCTTTTCAGCGAGCTGCACGGCCTTTTGCAGCACGAACGCAGCTTCGCGCCCCATATAGGTCTCCCCAGAAGTAGTTCGAGTAGGAAGCCCTTTTATAGCCGCATTTACAGCGGTACTTATCCGGTCCAATTGGATTTCGCCCTGCTGCGCCACATACGGTAATACGCTTTGATCTTCTAAAACAAGTGCTTGCAGCAAGTGAAGAGATTCCACTTGCGGATGGTTATAATCTGTAGCCAAAAATTGCGCTTTGGAAATAACGCCTTGGCTTTTGGTTGTAAACTTATCAATATTCATAGTAATAGGGTTGAGGTTCGCTAGGTTGGGACAAATCACGTACCACTATTGCTAATTCGATTTTTTGTAAGACATAGTGTCTGACCGCCAGTGTTTTAGCGGAAATTTTGTCGGAAATACAGCGTGTTTGCTGTCAATTTTGCTACAAAAAAAACACCCCCGCTCTTTCCGAAGAATAGAACGGGGGTGAAAAAAAACTCTTATTTCAGATTACTCTACAATCAATCGTTGTACATCTGTACCGATAGGAGTAACTGTTTCTACGAGGTACATACCCGATGCCCAGCTTTGGGTATCTAAGGTAAAGGTTTGGATTCCTTCGTTTCCGTGTACGGTTCTCGTTTCGATCAGCTGACCTTGCGTATTTCTAACGGTAATAGTAATATCTGCAGGGCTCTGGAAGCTAACTGGAAGTTGAGCGTATCCTGTAGTAGGGTTAGGGTGGATATTACCAACACCGATGTTAGTTTCCAATTCCTCTTGGCCTACGACATAAATCTTGTCGGTCTCGTCAGTTTTGTAGAAACAGAAATCATCGATAGCCCATCCTGCTTTGTTGATAGTCTCATCAGAGCCGAATCTGAATCTAAAGATTGCATTACGCGCAGTATCAACTTGGAGATTGATTTTTGCTTGCTCCCATCCATTGCTCAATCCAGTCCAACCTGGTTTGTAGATATCAAGTGCAGTTACGAAGCTCGTATTGAACCACGTTGCTCCGAACAAATTGGTACCTACAGAATGCCAAGTAATACCACCATCGAAGGTCACATCAACTGTACCACCATCGTGGTAAATCTCAGTTGAGAAGGCATGCATAAACTCATAGGTGTAGGTCTGACCTGAATCCAAGCTGAACACTGGTGTGTACAGCGCAGAAGAATCACGCTTCTTGTAGTTTGAATCTAAATCAGTCATCCAAGCATTGTTACCAGAGAATGCACCTACTAGAGGAGCTACGGCTGGCGTACCTTCTTCCCAAGCGGTCAGACCGTCTTTAACGAAGGCGTTAAGCGTCAACCAAGGAGCCAAAGTTGGGTCTTCAAAGTCATTACAGTAGCTACTATCTACTGACATAACAATCTTATCTAATACCGTAATGTCCGCACAGATTTGATCATCCGATGGATCATTATCAGGTTTACTATCAGGACGTGAAGTACGCACACAAACATTGTGAACACCACTGGTAGGACTTACCCAATCTTGATCGAATTCATACCAAGCTGATTTTCTTGGAATCAATGGTGGGTTGAATACCACCATTTCAGGGGTGGTCCAAGTAGTTCCACCATTAGTAGAGAACTCTACCAAACAGCTATCCAAAATCTTCGCACCAGTGTTCTTGATATTAACTTTCAAGTGGTTGTTTTGATCCGGAACAGGGAGGTATTCTACCGTTGTCACCTCGATAGGGGCGGCGCTGTTCTGTGGTGGGATGTATACTTCCACTTTATCAAAGTTCCATCCGTCCTTATTACCAGAAGAGGTTTTCAATCGTGCACGTAAAATTAAAGGAGCTTGAGAGAAGTTCCATCCAGCAAGTGGCCATACGGAGGTTTGAGTACCAATGTTACCCACCCATGCGTTTCCAAGAGCCGCTGTACCTGTGTTGTACCAGTTTGTACTCACAACGTTTTGTGGATCCCAGAATCCTAGTGTATTCCAAGTACCACCACCTTGCCACTCAATGACCGCTTGGTCACCAGGACCTAAGTCGATGTCGTGGACAAGTTTTAATTCTGCACCAGCAATGGTATCGAAGCCGATAAAGCGAGGGAAGTAGAGGAACTCCTCAACCTGACCTGGCATATTTGCATTTGGTCTTGAGGCATAACCATTGTTTCCATTTAAAGCATTGATGCCATCAACCTCCCAGAGATTTAAATCACCTGCGATGAAGAAACCAGAAGAATCTCCACTATTACATGATTCAAAATCATCTACGAAACCTTGCTGGATGTACAATTCGGGCCATCCAGCAGATTTAGTGTAGCATGAATCATTCCAGTTGCTATTATCATTTGATTTGTTCGTCCAAGCATAGACCTCAAATGTACCCACCGGCCAAGTGACCGTATTCGTGTTATCCGTTGCAATAGCTGTAGAACCAGCTGAGATCGATGAAGAATAGGTGAAGTTGTAGGTAGTGCTCACACCCGCATTGGCACCACAGGTAGGAGTTACCGTATAGTAAACCGGGATGTTCGACTGTGCATTTTTACCGAAATTCCTCAGTTTGAACTCAGCCTTTAGTTGAGCAGGTCCACCTACAAGATTAATACGAGTGGCAGGATTTTCAATGTCGATCACACCTACATCCGAGGCTGCTTTATCATAAATTACAATATCATCGAATGCGATATCTGCTGCAGTACCAAAGCCTGATTTTTGAGCGATGAAACGAAGCTTAACCAAATCACCACCATTACTGAGATCAACTTCGTAGAACGACCAGTTATCTTTCTCGTCAGTAAGTGTTGTTGTGTATGGGGTCATAGGGTTAGACCATTGGTTCTCGCCGTCCTTAATCCACTGAACACGAATAGCACCGATATCACTTCCGTACATGTGATGACGGAATTGAAGCACAGGTTTAGTCATACCTGTTAAGTCAAGACATTTAGAAACGAGTGTTGCTGAAGCTGGGCTCGTTCCATAATCACCTTCTGCAACTAGGTAGTTGCCATGACCACCAGCACCTGTAATAGGGCCAGAGCCTACCGTTGGCGTCCATTTTGTACCTGCCATGAACGCATAGTCCCCAGAGTTACTTGCTGGAATCGGCGTCCAAACATTTGTTGGGAAAGATCCAGGATTTGCTGCGGTATTAACACCAGGCGTAGTACCAGGACCATCAAAATCAAGGACATAAGGGAAGGTGCTATATGGTTCTTCATGAACAATACGAATAGGACCAATTGAATCATTAGTATTCGTAGAATCACCTGGCTGTTCAGTATATACTCTAATGTCGTAAATACCATAGCTACTTAAATCAGGTCCGGTTACGAACGTGTAGTAGGTAGAATCACCGGTCTCCAGTAATTTTTGAGTGATGTATTCAGTATGTGTGGTGTTCGTGGTAGTACCTGATCCATTAGTGTAGTCTACGTCCCATGTTACAGGTACGCTATCCAATGTTGTACATCCATTGTTTTGGATCCACAAATCAATCAATTCGTTATTGCTGTATGAACAGTAGCCGTTTTCAGGGTTGAAAACATCACGGAGGGCCACATCATATGGCTCCGGCTCATAAACGCGAATATTATCGATGGCAACATCACCTTTCAAAGCGTTACCACGATTAACAG
The DNA here is from genome assembly GCA_913060465.1 of uncultured Cryomorphaceae bacterium. Classification (GTDB taxonomy): domain Bacteria; phylum Bacteroidota; class Bacteroidia; order Flavobacteriales; family Schleiferiaceae; genus UBA10364. The sequence goes on from CAJXTR010000060.1 coordinate 6,156, forward strand.
AGAAACGAAGACGAACATAGTCTCCAGTAATATCATTTAACGCAACTGAGTAAGTTTTATAAGGGTCGGATGATTTTGATTGCTGCTGGCCATCAATACGAGCAAGTCCTGTATATGCTGAAGAGTTGAATCCTGTATCTGCAGTTACAGCAAGGAAATCGATGTGTGCACCATACATATGGTAATCGAATTCGACAACTGCACAATTATAATTTCTTAAATCCAAACAAGGTGTGATAAGGTGGGCCTTGTCGTTGGAAGATCCCTGCTCTGCCTCTGTGTAGAGGTATTTACCATTTCCATTTGAAGAGGCATCACCGTCTGGTCCCGTCAAGTTTGTCGAGGTAGAACCTGTGCGAATGGACCATGCAAAACCGACGGTATTTTCATTTGGAATAGCCTTCCAGTTTAAACCGTTAGGTGGGTTCTGATCCGGGAAGTTACCACGGTGCGTTACCCCTGTTGCTCCGGTACCTGTTCCAGCTACCCAATACTGCGTATCCTCGAAATCTTCCTCGAGGGGTAAAAGGGTTGAATACGGGAATGATGTACCGGTTGTGGTACCACAAATAGGAGGTAGGGCGGCATCACGCCAGAACTTGTAAGTCGTGTTTTGAGCTGTTTCGAGAGGGTCACGAACTACGTTTGGACAAGCACAGTCAAAAATGCGTACGTACCATTCGATGGTATCACTTACCCCAATGTTATTAAAGCTGTAAGTGTATTGCGATGAATCTGGACAGTTTGATGAGAATGAAGAAGACATCAAAGAATCCGTCCATGCACCCCAGCCTGAACCGCTGTAATCATAACGGCGGAAGTAAATGCGCATACTATCTACACCAACGTTATCTTTCCCTTTTACGCGTACATCTTGTGTAGGCATATAACGAGCACCATTTGGCTTCGCTTGAACACTTACGTTAATCCAATCAAGAGTTGGTGGTTCCAATTCACAAGGGGCACCTTCAACCATCAAGTTATCTACAAACCATCCCGCCAAAGAGGCTGGAGATGGTGTACCTGTCTTGTTGGTCATGACGAAACGGATTTTACACTGGGCATATCCGTACTGAGAGTTCGTGTTATCGTAATCCCCAAGATAGGAGCTCAAATCAAATGTTTCGCGCGCCCACCAAGTGTTGGTAGGAGTAGTACCGGTGTTAGAATTACCGATCGTTGGTCCTTGCCAGTACGGGGAGAGTAATGCCGAAGGGTAGGAGAGTTCGTTGAACCACCCTTGAGAACTAAACTGAGGGCTTTCTCCCTGGTAATGCGTACCCGTCATGTTCACCCATGTTTGACCATTATCCTTTGACATTTGGATGTAGGCTTTCTGGATGTAACGGATTTTACAGATGTGATCGAACGTAAAACGCACGTTTGTGTACGTGATCGTCGAGAAGGCATCTGTTTCAAAAATGATCGAATCACTCGAATAAATCTGAGTGTGGAAAGACATCGTACCTGTGGTTTTCAGGTAAGCTGTGTCGTTCCATGATCTCGTAGCATTGGCGGAGTCGGTGTTGTAATTCGCCGCAATTGAATCAGCGCCTAAGGTGCCATCGAAGTTTTCGGTGAACACAGTATCAATTGGGGGAGCAAATTGCGCAAAAGCAGTAGGTGCTGCTAGGGCAATTAAAAGTACAGCTAGTAAGCTTTTCTTCATTCTAAACGCGTTTTGTTAACGTAGTGTAACGAGTATTTACAAATATATAAAAATGGCGATGCGCCCGACTTTGAGCGGTAGAAAAGTCTCAGAAAATTGAGTCAACGAAGGGTTATAATTCGTGAACTATTTCACGTTGAAATAAAAGACCCTTTTTCCTTCCAAGTAAAGTTCTAATAAATCATTGCGTTTTACTGGGCCGACACCGGCAGGTGTTCCAGTGAAAATTAGGTCGCCTGTTTTTAGTGTAAAGTATTTGGATACGTGGCTAATAATCTCATTTACAGGGAATAGCATCATAGATGTATTTCCTTTTTGAACCGTTTGTCCGTTGATGTCTAAATGGAAATCAATGTCTTGAATGTCTTTGTCGAAGCTAGCGAGGGGAAAGAATTTGGATACTGCTGCGGAACCGTCGAAGGCTTTTGCTTTTTCCCAAGGCAACCCTTTTTCTTTACACTTAGCTTGAACATCGCGAGCGGTAAAATCAATACCTAAGCCTATTTCACTGTAGTACTTGTGAGCGAATCTCGGCTCAATATGCTTACCCAAACGATTGATTTTAATGACCAATTCCACTTCATGGTGAACCTCGTTGCTGTGCTCTGGAATGAAAAATGGATGCTTCTTGAGCAACAATGCCGTTTCAGGCTTTAGAAATACAACGGGTTCCTCAGGGATAGGGTTGTTCAGTTCTTCCGCATGCTTCGCGTAGTTACGTCCAATGCAAATGATCTTCATGAGTTATGCGCCTTTATTGAATGATTTTAATCTGATTTTCGTCAAAACTTGTTTTGTGTACAATGGGAAATCTGCATTCTGAATCCAACTGTAATAACCTGGGTTTTCCTGCAGCACACTTTCAACTGTTCGTCCCCTGTATTTGCCAAAGGTGAAGATTTCAACACCGTGATCGTTGTAGGCAATAAAGCCTGCAAAATCTGCGACCTTTTGACGGTTGGAGAAATCGGACAAGAAATTCATGTCATTCTGAAGTTCTTCGTATTTGTCCAATTGGGCTTTGAGCACTTCATAGGTCGCCAATACATCAGCCTCCGCGCTGTGCGCGTCATCCAGCGATTTTCCACAGTAAAATTTGTAGGCAGCGGTCAAGGTGCGCTGTTCCATGCGATGGAAAATGTTTTGAACGTCTACAGCTTTGCGTTTGCCCATATCAAACTCAACCCCAGCGCGCAAGAATTCTTCCGCCAAAAGTGGGATGTCGAACTTATTGCTGTTGTATCCTGCTAAATCGCTATCGTTGATTAGGGCATTAATGCTCGGGGCTAAATCTGAAAACGTAGGTTTATCCGCAACATCTTTATCATAAATACCGTGCACGGCTGATGCCTGAATGGGGATGGGGACCGTCGGGTTCACGCGCCAAGTGTGCGTTTCTTCCTTACCGTCCGGGTGTACCTTATGGACACAAATCTCAACTATTCGGTCATTGGTGACATTAATCCCCGTTGTTTCGAGGTCGAAAAAACAAATGGGTCTGCTAAGTTTTAAATCCATGGTTACGGTACTAGAGTTAATGAAAAAGCCACCCTAATGGGCGGCTTTTAAAGTTAAATCAAAACTAGTTAATGTTCCTAAAATTCACGGTTTAAATCCCAAGCTTCTAGGTACTCGGCAACGCGTTTTACGAACATACCACCTAAGGCACCATCGACTACGCGGTGGTCATAGCTGTGGCTCAAGAACATTTTATGACGAATGCCAATCATATCACCTTCTGGTGTTTCAATAACTGCCGGCTTTTTGACAATAGCACCCGCAGCCATGATTGCTACCTGAGGCTGGTTAATGATCGGTGTTCCCAAAACATTACCAAAGGTTCCAACATTCGTTAATGTGTAGGTCCCGCCGGAAATCTCATCCGGTTTCAAAGCATTATTTCGTGCTCTATTGGCAAGGTCATTAACCGCTTTGGTTAGGCCAAGTAATGAGAGTTGGTTCGCGTTTTTCACAACAGGAACAATCAAGTTACCTGATGGGAGTGCCGCAGCCATTCCCACGTTGATATGTGGGTGTTTGATGATTTTCGTGCCATCAACACTTACATTGATCATCGGGAAATCTTGGATGGCTTTAACGATGGCTTCCATGATGATCGGCGTGAACGTAATTTTCTCGCCGTGCTTTTTCTGGAATTCGTTTTTAACCTTATTTCTCCATTGTACCACCTTAGTCATATCAGCTTCAACGAAACTGGTTACGTGTGGTGAGGTATGAACAGAATTTACCATGTGGTCCGCAATGAGCTTGCGCATTCTATCCATCTCAATGATTTCAGCTCCTGGTGCTGGGGTAATGGATGGTGCCGAGGTAGCTGCAGGTGCGGCCGGAGCCGAAGGAGCAGGTGTACTAGTAGC
>CAJXTR010000061.1 GCA_913060465.1 uncultured Cryomorphaceae bacterium
ACTACCACCCCGCTATTTCTGAATCCATCCAAGCGAGGCGTTGCTCTAGATAGTTGCGTAGGAAGTTCACTTCGTCCGCATGGTTGACGGTATTTCCGTTATCTGTTTTCCAGCGGTTGTAGTTGCGGTCGATCGCGCCGGCTTGGACTAATCGGTCCTCGGTATCATTGATTAATGCAAAGATGGCGGCATCGCTTAGTACGTCGCTGCGAAGCTGTGTCCAGCGGGTTTTGACGGCTGAGGTGAAAATGGGGTCATCGAGGAATCGGTCCCACCAGAAGGGAAGCATCCAGGCATCTTGAGCTACGTAGTCGTTGTAATTGCAGATCCAATCGTCCCAAGGCACGCGACCTTGACGCCCGTAGCCGATGTTGAAGTCCCAGATGGGCCCAAAGCGGAGTTTGCCGTTACGCGGCTTGTGGAGGAAGGTGGAGATGCGGTAGGCATCGATGTTACCGCCCAGCTCGTTCATGATGAAACCGTCCACGAAACTTTCCAGGTCGATGTAATCGAGGTAGGTACGTGTGGAGCTGCTGAGGTCGTCGGTGAGTAGGGCGGTTTCAAAGTCGTTGATGTAGCCTTGTATGTATTGGCGTTGCGCATAGGTCATCTCAGCCGGGCCAGGGTGCTCGTACAAAAAGTAGGTCTCGAGCCATTGCTGGTCGTGGTAGGGCGGACGGAAGGGCTCGATGGTCATGCTGTCGCCGTAGATATCATAGTGCGAACGGAAGCTGTTGGCGGAGGTGTAGACCGCATCATCGCCCCAATTATTGTCGTAATACTCGAGCGGCTGGCCTACAGGTGCGTCGCCTGCAGTCTTGTCAATTTTCAGAATGTATCCACCGGTGATCCCTGGTTCTGAATCACCATTGGGACGGCCTACATCAATGCGTCTAGGATCTGCTTTGAGCTTTTCCATTAGGATGTAGAGGCCATCGTAGCGGCCATTTACACGGAGCTCCACCCAGCGGCAGCGGCTGGCGTATTGCCCCATCGATCGGGCCAATTCGTAGCTGATGTAGTGGTGCATTAGCGTAGGGTCATAGGCGTAAAAATTATCAGGGTCGGTTGCGCGGAAGACGTGGCCCATGAGAATCCAGTCGGATTCAGCGGGCATGCCCAAGAGGATTTGGGCCCGGTCATCGCCTGCTATGCGTGTTTCAATGCTGTAAGACTTTTTATCGCTGACTCTGTAGGATGTGCTTCCGCGGTATTCGATGCCGATGGAACTGGAGAGGACTTCTTTACCGTCGTCTAAGATGACCATCTCGCCACGAACTTTTTCGTCAGGGCGAATGACTTGGGTGGTGTTGATTTCAATAATTGGCAACCCACCCACAGTATAATCTTGATCACAAGAAAAAAGAATCAAGGCGGCGGCTAAGGCAAAGAGGTGTTTCATGGCTTTAAAATACAATGTTTCCTCGGACCGATTATCTTTACGATAAGTTAACCTGTAGAAAATGCCCTTGACTATTGAATCTCCTTTTGTAGACCTATTGTTGCGTTTCGCGCTGACCTTGCTGTTTAACATGGTTCAGATGCGTATTGTAAGCAAGCACGGCCCGGAATCGCGCAAGAACGTATACAGTTTCTTCATCATTTCGGTGGTGGTCTTTTTCCTTTCAAGTACCCTACGTTCGTTTGATATGCAGATCGGGATGGCCATAGGGATGTTTGCTGTTTTTGGCATCGTTCGCTACCGCACCGAGACATTGCGTCCTCAGGAGATGACGTATTTATTTGCAGCCATTGGGATTGCGGTAATAAATGCACTTTCCGGAGAGGGCGCGGGCTGGATTGAACTATTGGTGATCAACGGCTTGGTCTTGATGTTCATTTACCTGCTGGAGAAATTCTTGTTAACGGAGAAGAAGAAACAAATCCACCACAAGTTGAATGTGACCATCTCGGTTGAGGACTTACCAAAAATGGCGATGGATGCGAAGATGAAGGATTTGGAAACTCAAATGGGCATTCAAATTAGGCATGTTCATGTGGGTAAGGTTGATTATACTTCTGGGGCCGTTCAACTGCAGGTTTACTATGAGAAGTAAGCTGATAATCGCGGCCTTTTTTATGGGCCAATTAGCCTTTGGGCAAAGCACCACGGTGACGAATGCGTGGACTAAGCTATCTCACAAAACAAACCTGAGTGATGCTGTTTCCATGACGGTCGGCGGGCAGTATCGTGCGAAGTTTGGCATGGATGATGACCAATGGTTAACTGAGGTCGAGTTCTCTAAAAAAGTCAAGAAAGATTGGAAAATAGGTATGGAATTGCGCCACTATGCCATCATCGATAATCAAGGCCCTACGCAAGGTATTTTCCAGCGTGGCCGGGTTCAATTAAATACGAAATACTACTTGAATATGCCTAAAGGTGAGGTGCAGTTGCGTTATGCGTTGCAGCAGCGCTTTGTGCTCACGGGCGGCGGCAACTCAAAGTTCACGAGCAGAATTCGTGCGCAATACGACTACCCCATTAAGAACTTCAAATGGGACCCGACCTTTGAGATTGAATACCTCGATGGTGGTGCTCCAAATTTTGATAGTGACCTGCGTTTGGGCGTGGGATCAAGTAATAAAATTGGCGGGTTAAAGTTTGGCGTGGGGTACTTCTACCAGCGCAATTTCAGCAATACAGATACACACGCGCACGTCATTCAGACGTCCATTCGATTCTAATAAAAAACCCCCGAGTTCTGCTCGGGGGTTTTTCGTTAACGACAATTTTAGGTTACCAATCCTGCTCCATGCCAAAGTAGCGTTGGGTGCGGTGGTCGCAGATTACTCCGGACCAATTCATCCCAAAGGCAAAATCATAGGCATGATCGTCGGCATCGATGTACGGCATCATGTCCATAGGTACATCTTCAAGCTGTAATTCCACTTCCTCCATGGAGGCCGGCATTTGCATCGGCAACAAGCCTGAAGGCTCGTGGCGTCCGGTGATGATGTCCATGATGGCGGCGGTTTGAACTCCGAAGTCTAAAAGAATACCATCGACTAAAGGCTCCATCTGTGCAAAGACCACTGGGTTGCGCACGGTCATCACGAGGATGATGGGTTTGTCGCCCATCTTTTCGCGCAATTCTTGCATCATGGGCAAGTCATAGCGCTGGTTGCTAAGGGCGGTCTTCCCCTTGTAGGAGCGATTCGTAATGGTTGGGTCTACTACAGGGTCTCCTGCTGCGATGCTTTGAGCGCGGGCATTTTCTGCGACGTAGTCGGCATGTTGAAGCGAGATTGGGAGGTAGCCATTGCCGCCGTTTTCGCGGTCGATGTGGTCATAGCCGGGACTGCTTGGGCTGTTGACAAAGGCAATGGCGAAATCTGCTTCTTCTGGGTTATCGGTGATGTCGAAATCTTTGCGCAGAATATCTAGTTCCACCGGGTAGTGGTCGTAGGCTTCGGTGCGCATGCCAAAGAAGTTGAGGGTTGAAGGAACATGGATTTGAGGCACGTATACCGTCTTGCGTTCCTTGATAGGAAGAATGCTGTCGTGGTTCTTGAGCATGGTGATGCTTTTGAGCTGTGCATTGTATCCAGCTTCCATGAACTCAGGCTTCCCTACGGTTTCTTCTGAGGTTGCAGGGTTGAGGTAGGCATTCTCAAAAAGACCTACTTGGAACATATTGCGAAGAAGGCGAACGGTGCTTTGTTCGAGTCGTTCGCGGGCCCATTCGCCCCCGAGGTCTTGACGCATCATTTCAAATGCTTCGAGCACTGGACCAGCTTCGTTGTTTCCACCGAACTGATCGACGCCTGCCATCAATGCTTTGAGGTGACGAAGTGGGTTGTCCAATTCCTCCGTGCCCCATGGTTTCCCTGCAAAAATACCAGGGTGTGGGCCCTCGTCGCCGATGATGCGCCAGTCCGTACAGACCACGCCGTCGTAGCCGTATTTGTTACGCAAGAGATCCGTGATGATGTATTTACTGAAACCATTGCCGACGTTTTCTTCGTAAACGGTGTCTTGATTGTAGGAGATGGTGTAATACGGCATCACTGCTGAGGCCTTGCGGGTTTTTCCGTTGAGCTTGAAGGCGCCGTCGAGGAAGGGACGGAGGTGCGTATTGAATTGGCCACCGGGGTAGACCGCAAATTTCCCATAGGCAAAGTGACCGTCGCGTCCGCCTTCTTCTGGGCCGCCGGAAGGCCAGTGCTTGACCATGGCGTTGACGCTTTGTGTGCCCCAGCCGTCATTGAGCTCGTGGGCGTCGTCGCTGTACTGGAAGCCGTCCACATAGGCGCGTGCCATTTCGGTGGCAAGCACGGGGTGTCCCCCAAAGGTGCCAAAGAATCTGTTCCATCGCGGTTCTGTGGCGAGGTCGATTTGCGGACTTAGGGCGGTGGCGATGCCTAGGGCGCGGTATTCTTGAGAGGCGATCTCACCAAATTGGTAGGTGATGTTGGTGTCGAAGGTTGCAGCAAGGCCTAGTTGTTCGGGCCATTGGCTGATGGCGCCGCCAGAACCGGCGTTGTATTCTGCGCTTTTGTTGGCGCCGTGTCGGGGGTCGGAGCTGTTGTTTGCTGGAATTCCGTGTCCAATTGATTCCGTCAAAGCCTGAACGTTATTGTTCCATTCGGCAGCGATGGTGGGGCTTTCTACGCTCACGAGCAATACGTGACGCAAATGGTCCTCAATCAAAAACTTTTTCTGTTGGTCGGTTAAAGCAGAATGGGGAACACCGGCGCTATCCAGAGATAGACCGCCGTTGTAGGTGCCGCTGAAGTACCCTGTTGGCGGCGCAGGCACAGGCTGGTGACGACTGTAGAGCATGAGCCCTGCAATTTCTTCGGAGGTCATTTGGCTGGCCAAATCTTTGGCGCGCTCGTCCACGCTCAAGCGCCAGTCTTCGTACGGATCTAAACTGCCGTCTTTGTCGAGGTCTTTGAACGGCAGGCCGTCGACAGTCAGGATTTGAACCCCTGAGGATTTCGAATAGCCCAGGGTCGGGCCGTTTTCAATAATGACTTGTTGGATGTCATCGGTCAAGGCTTCTTCATGCCAATTAGGTCCTCCACAAGAGGCCAAAAACAGGGCAGAAAATGCCAAAATGGATGCGTTGCGTAGCATAATGTTGTGAGTTAACGCTGCGCAAGATATACGAAATGTTGCGCATGGGCAACAATCAAAAGTGAGGGCCTATTTTACACACGCCAATAGATGCGTTTTTTATCCATCCAGTACCCCACGCCCCAGCACATCAGGGCGAACAATGCGGCCATTATGAAGGAGCCCAACTTCGCGCCCATCCAGGCAAAGCCATTTGAATAGAGCCATTCCCAGGTTGACGAGGTTCCGGCGGGCAGCGTGTATAGTGTAATGAGGGCAATTTCACTCAACAGGTAGATGGCTAGTGGATTCTTTCCGGCGGTCTCGAAGAATTGGCCCCAAGCGGGAAGCTTCTGATCATGCGGCAAAAGGCCCATGAGCACACCCAAAATGGCCAAATCCAATCCTATGGTCAGCAAGGCATACGAACTGGTCCAAAGCTTTTTGTTGATTGGAAAGGCCAAGTCCCAAACAAAGGCAACAAAGAATAGCGACGTACCCAGGAGTAAGAGGTCGATGCGTGTATTCTTACGGTTGCGATCGCGTTGAATGAACAGGCCTGTGGCATAGCCCGCGACGACGTTTGCGACACTTGGCAACGTACTTAATAGACCTTCAGGGTCAAAGGCAATTCCTTCACCCATGTACATGTGGCTAGCGCCAATAAGTTTCAAGTCCAAGGCGCGCACGGCATTACCTTCAAGAGATAGCGGATCTAATCCAGCTACCCCAAACTTTTCGAGAATAATCCAATACACAGGCAACGATACCAGCACCAGGGTATAGGTCCCTTTTTTGCCCACGAAATGTAGGAGTGCGGCGGCGATTCCATAGGCCAAAGCGATGCGTTGTAAGACCCCAAAAATTCTTGTTTCGGAGATTGGGAAGGCGCTGAAATTCCATGCGAGATCTAATCGGAAAAAAGGATACCAATACATGAGGTACCCGAAGAGAAAGAGTAGTGCAGTACGTTTTGCGATTTTCAATCCGGCCTCCGATCCGCTTAGTTCGCTCCACTTTTTCATGGTAAAACTCATGGCCGTTCCAACCGCAAATAGGAAGGAAGGGAAGACCAGGTCCGTTGGAGTGAAGCCATGCCATTCCGCGTGGAGCAAGGGTCCGTAGACGAAGGACCAATTGCCCGGGGAGTTCACAATGATCATAAAAATGATCGTCAGGCCTCGAAAAACATCGAGCGCACCGAAGCGAATAGGTTTTGTTTCCATGGCGAGTGTATTGAGTCCTAGAAAGTTAGTATTTTCATAGACAACTCAAACCACGCAGAATGTCAAATTATTACTCGCGCAGAGAAGCCCTCAAAACATTAGGCCTCGCCCTTGGCTCGGCCCTACCGCTTTCGGTGTTGGCCCAAGATGAATACGGACAACCCCTTCATCTTCCTGCCGCCCAAGGTCCGAAAACAAGCAAAACCATCACAGCCATAACCCTCGGCGCTGGCAACCGCGGCAATGTATACGGCAACTACTCGTTGGCCTATGCCGACCAGCTCGACATCATTGGTGTGGCGGAGCCCATAGAGATCCGTAACGAGCGCTATGCCGAGGCTCACAACATTAAAAAGAAGAACAGATTCACTACTTGGGAACACGTCTTTGAACGCCCAAAGTTCGCGGACGCCATTATCATCACAACACCAGACGACCTACACTACGGCCCTTGTATGAAGGCCCTAGAAATGGGGTACGACGTATTGCTTGAAAAACCAATTGCCCCGACCGAGCAGGAGTGCCGCGATATCCTGGATCTTGCGCGCAAAACGGGCTGCATTGTTGCCGTTTGTCATGTACTGAGGTATGCGCCCTATTTCGAAAAACTGCGCGAGCTGATGCACGACGGCTCCATCGGACAGCTCATCTCTTTGCAACACTTTGAGCCCATCCAGCACGTGCACATGAGCCACAGCTTTGTTCGAGGAAATTGGCACGACAGCAAGGCAACAACGCCCATCATTTTGGCGAAGAGCTGCCACGATCTCGACATGATGCGCTGGCTCGTAGATAGCCCATGCGAGGAGGTACATGCCTTCGGTGACTTAGCATGGTTTAAAGCTGAAAATGCTCCAGAAGGAAGTACGGAGCGATGCATAGACGGCTGTGCCGTGGAGCACGAATGCCCCTACTCTGCCAAGCGGATCTACCACGAAAAGCGCACTTGGCTCCACCACTTTGACCTACCTGAAGATCCCGCCCAACACGGCGATGCGATCATGGAATATTTGCGCTCGTCAAATTACGGCCGTTGTGTCTACCGCATGGAAAACGACCAGCCGGACCACTACACGATGAACTTGAAATTTGAAAACGGCGTAACCGCAACCTTTAACATGGAGGCCTTCACCTCGTACCACGGGCGTCGGACCAGAGTGATGGGCTCCATGGGCGATATTGTCGGCGATATGGAATCCTTCACGTACACAGATTTCCGCACCGGCGAGCAGCAACATTGGTCCCACAGTTCGGATTCTCATGGAGGAGGAGATTGGCGCCTAGTGTCCGATTTTCTTGCCGCGGTCGACGCGCGCGACCCGAACCTGCTCACCAGCACCATCGATGCTTCCGTAGAGAGCCACCTCATGGGCTTTGAAGCAGAAAAATCACGATTAAAAGCATAAACATTCACACCATGAAAAAGCTACTCATCCTCGCTGCAGGCCTCGCACTCTTCGCGTGCTCGGCCCCAGCCCCAACGCAAGAAGCGGCCCCTTCAAACGACTACTTGAATTACGACGGCCTCGCCGACAAATGGACAGGCGGAGCTCGCTTAATCCCGGTCGAAACACCGCTAGGTACGTTCAATGTATGGACCAAGCGCGTGGGCAATAACCCCGACATCAAGGTGCTCCTACTTCATGGAGGTCCAGGCGCGACACACGAGTATTTTGAATCTGCGGACAGCTACTTCCCAAATGCTTCAGTTGAATATTATTACTACGACCAGTTGGGGTCCGGCAACAGTGACAACCCTGAGGACCCTTCGCTGTGGGATCTCGATAGATTTATTGACGAGGTGGAACAAGTCCGTATTGCCTTAGGTCTCGACGCCTCAAACTTTGTGTTATTGGGCCACAGCTGGGGCGGGATTTTGGCCACCGAATACGCCCTCAAATACCAGGAAAATTTGAAAGGGCTGATCATCTCCAACATGCAAGCCTCCATCCCGGAATACATCGACTACGCGAACAACGTTTTGGGTCCGCAATTACCTGCTGAGGTGCTTGCGGAAATCAAAGCATTGGAAGCTGCGGGGGACTATACTTCGGAACGTTATCTGGGCTTGATTGAAGAATATTACTATCCCGAGCACGTATTGCGCCGTCCTTTGGCGGAATGGCCAGAGCCGGTGAACCGTAGCTTTTCCAAACTGAACTACCCATTGTATTTGAAGATGCAGGGACCAAGTGAGTTTGGCATAGTTGGCGATGCAACCTTGAAGGATTGGGACCGATCGGGCGACTTGCACTTGATTACAGTGCCAACGCTGAGCATCGGCGCCCAGTACGACACCATGGATCCGGAGGGGATGAAGCGCATTGCGGAATCGGTCCAAAATGGAACCTTCCTCTATTGTGAAAACGGTGCACACATGGCCATGTTCGACGATGCGGATACCTACTACAATGGGATTATTGCCTTTTTAGGGACGCTTTAGTTTACTCTGCCCAAGTTCTACTTAAAGCATTGCGTTCTTCCTGGCTCAACTTCAAAAGTGTCGCACTTTCATAGAAGTTGTAACCTTGATCGCGCAAATATTCCATCATACGTTCTTTGATGAACTGGTCCATGTTGGTTTCAAATGCTGTCATTGCTCAATTATTTCTTTACTCGAAATAACAAAAAGCAAATTTTGATTTGTAAGGTTTGTGTTATCTGAACGATAACTAACTTGTTGATAAGCAGAAAGTTATAAACAGATTGTGAATTAGCTCCGCAATAACTCCGCCACAGCTGCTCCTACACTCGCACCTATGGCCACGCCCATACCGCCCAGCCGCACGCCAGCAACCATGTGCGGATCAATGCGCTGCACGACCGGCTGCTTATTGGCGCCAAAGGCCATAATTCCGGACCACTTTTGATCAATCTCAAGAGAAACTCCCGGTGCAATAAAGTCCTGAATGTCTTTTAAAAGTTGGGCTTCGATAGTTGTATTAATGCCGGGCTCGGTGGTGGTTTCACCTTGCAAGTCGAGCTGACGGCCTCCGCCCAAAAGTAATCGACCATCAACGGTGCGGAAGTAATGGTACCCGTCGTGGTAATGGAAGGACCCTTTCCAATCAAAAGAGGGATGGGGCTTTGTAATCACGATCATGCCGCGGCCAGGATTCAGATCGAGTTCGGGCAGAAAATCCTTCGTAAAGGCATTGGTGCAAAGCGCGACTTGGCGGGCCTCTAAAGCGATGCTTCCGTTGAGGCTCTGAACGTGAACCGTTTTCCCGCTCGGCCCATCTTCAATCCTCGAAACGGGGCTTTGTGTGAAGTAACGAATGCCCGCCGCACTAACTTTTTGCTGCAAGGCGTCCATCATTTTCCCAGTATGGATGGTTCCTTCAAGGGCGTTTTTTATGAGGCCAACGACTTTTTCAGAAAACCCAAATCCTTCTGCGGAGACCCAAGAATACGGTCGTGCACCCAGGGCGGACTCAAGCAGGTCGTTAAAGAATTCGATGCGGTCGAGATTTGGG
>CAJXTR010000062.1 GCA_913060465.1 uncultured Cryomorphaceae bacterium
CGTTTAATTCGCTTAGACTGAGAGGCCGTGAATACTTGGTAGGTAAAAAAGTCCTCTTCTTGGATTTGGTATTGAATCTTCATTCAAGGAAAGTACAAAAAACCCCGAACCAAAGGCCCGGGGTTGTAGATCTGTTGCGTTGTGTTTTACAACAAATAATCCGTCGTCATCCAGGTGCTTTGTTTAGCCAAAAAAGGGCTATAGCTTTTTATAAATAGCAATTCGTCCTTCTACGCCATTGCGGGTTTCCGACGCTGTTCCAATACCATTTTCCTGTGTAAACCAAATGCTTTCGCCTTGTTCTTCTATATATGTATATGGCAAAATCCTAGGGGTTTCCGACATAATGGACTCAATGGATTGGCCCATATTTCCCTCCCAAAGAATCATTCGGTCGTAATTCCTTGCTACAACTTCGATATGATCGTTGTCAATGATTTTCGTGTCACTAGCGGTACACATATACAAGGTAAAGTCTCCCTTATAAAAAGCCTTGGCACTGTCTTGATCTACATGATAAAGCCTGTTACGTAGTGTTCTTTTCGTAATTATGTATAACTCGCCGTTTTGTGGGTTTACTAGCAACGCTTCTGCGTCCATTGGTCCACTTTCATAGGTGAAAGAAATTTCTTCAATTCCTAACGGCTGATAGTGCTGTACGGTAAGCGTAGTGTCGATTTCATTTAACGACGGCTCTAAAAACTTATATACGCTAACACCATTTCTTAAACCCAGATTATCTCCTATGTCGGCAATAAGTAAATAGTTCTTTCCTGTAGGGTCTTGATAAAAAGCCATGTCCTCCCAATCAGTATTGGTCATAGAATCAAGCTCAAGGATAGTAACTGTTTTTCCGGATTTGACATCGACTAAGAATAGTTCGGCGGCATTTCCACCATCATTGATAACCCAAACGAAATCCGAGCTAATTGATGACTGAACTATACCGCTAGCCTCGTGGGCATCAAGTCCATCAGTGCTAACCATAGCGACAGAATCAAACCTTTCATCAAGCTCCAACGAATCATAAACAAATGAATTCGAGAATGTTGGTGTTGGAGTAGGTGAGGGCTCCGGGTCCTTTCCGCAGGCCGTTAGAACTAAAAGTAAAAAGCAGTAGTATTTCACACTATAAAGGTATGCTTTAGTGTTAACCATAGTTTTTTCTAAAGTGAGAAGAGTGTTATCAGAGCCTTAATACACCATTAATTGCCGTGTCTTTTTTTTACACAAACAACAACTTAAAAAAAGATTGAGCCAAAGACTGAGTAACACCTCGGATATACGTTTATGACAAAATTTTTAAGAACTAATGAAAACATTACTCGCAGCCGGTCTAGGAATATTATCCTTAGGCTTAAGTGCTCAAAACGAGCCTTCAAACAGCCAAGACTCTATTAAAACTTTTGAGCTTTTTGAGGTTGAGGTAACTGGTGATTATCTACGTAATCAAGCCAAGTCCCTTGAAGAACAGAAAAACAATACTGGAGTAACCAATGTGGTAAACATGGACCAAAAGGGTCGTACTCCCGATGCTAACATTGGTGACGCTTTAAAGCGCGTATCAGGTATTACCATCCAAAACGATCAAGGCGAGGCGCGCGATATCGTAGTTCGCGGTTTGGCTTCTCAATTAAACTCTGTTACCGTCAACGGTGAGCGCATGCCTTCAGCAGAAGGAGATAATCGTAAAGTACAATTGGATCTTATTCCTTCTGATATGATTCAAACAGTTGTAGTGAACAAAGCCATTACTGCCGATATGGATGCTGATGCTATTGGTGGTTCTGTGAATCTTGTTACGCGCCAGGCTCCTCAGAAAGAGCGTATTTCTTTAACCGGGGCAACTGGATACAACTTTTTAGCACAAAAGCCAATTTGGACAGGAGCTGCTATCTATGGAAACAGATATCTAGACAACAAACTAGGTGCAATCTTCTCTATGAGTGTTAATGACCACGACTTTGGTTCTGATAACGCTGAGATGGAGTGGGCTTTTGACGAGAACGGAAATCCTTCTATTGTAGATTATCAAGTTCGCGGCTACAATGTCCGTCGTCTTCGCCAATCGTACTCATTGAGTTTAGATTATGATCTTGCTAAGGGCCATAAGTTGTTTTTCACAGCGCTTCACAACGATCGTAAAGATTGGGAGAACCGTTATAGACTGCGCTACAAGGACATCGAAGATAATGGTGATGGCACGTACAACGCTGAAGTTCGCAGACAAACTAAAGGGGGCGCTGCTGCTACAGATTTCCGCAGATTGGAGCACCAGATAGCTAATAATTTTGCATTGCGCGGTGAACACCTTTTTGGAGAAATTAAGGCAAATTGGTCCGTAAATACCGCTCGCGCCTCTGAAACCAGACCAGACGAGCGTTACATTTCTTACCGCGAAAAGGATGTAACAATGAGCATCACTTCAGACGCTGGCGAATACGGCTTTCTGCAGATGAAACCAACCAACGCTGTAGATTTCTCAAGCTTTGGGTTGAAAGAATTGACAAACGAAAATCAATTCACTTATGATCAAGATTTAAATGGTCGCTTGGATGTTGAAATCCCGCTAATCGCAGGAATTAACAACACTACTTTGAAAGTCGGTGCTCGTCTTCGCACAAAAGAAAAAGTTCGTGATAACGACTTCTTCGAATACGAATACCTTGATGGCGATATGGAGCCTACCCTAACTGCGAACGGTTACCAATTTGAACGTGCAGACCGTTACAACATTGAAGGATATTGGACAGAGGGCGCAAACAATTTCATTGACCCAACATACCTAGGTAATCTGAATTTAGAAGATGCTTCTCTATTCGATAAAACTTCCATTCCTGAAGAGTTCCAAGCGGGTAATTATGACGCTACAGAGCAAATTCTAGCTGGTTATGCAATGCTAACACAAAACTGGGGAAGTAAGCATCGTATTGTCGCGGGTATTCGCGGAGAACACACAACTAATGACTACAACGGTTTTAGCTACGATATCGTAAACGAAAGTGCAACGCCCACATCAGGACAAGGTACTTACTTGAACATCCTGCCTTCTGCTTTGTATAGATTTAGCCTTGATGAGCGCACTGTGATTCGTGCTTCTGCTACCAACACATTGGCTCGTCCAAACTACTTTGATCTTGTGCCATACCAAGAGTTCAACTCTGATGACAGTGAGGTGAAATTGGGGAATCCGGAACTTGCTGCCGCTACAGCGTGGAACTTTGATTTGGGCGCTGAGCGCTACTTGAGTTCACTTGGTATTGTTAGCGCAGGTGTGTTCCACAAGAACATTAACAACTTCATCTACGATAATGTCTATAACGATGTTTTCAATGGTGAAACGTATGAGGTTACCAAGTCCGAAAATGGTGGTACCGCTACGGTAAGTGGTTTAGAGCTTGCTTTTCAGCGTCAACTTGATTTCTTGCCAGGCGAGTTGAAAAACCTAAACTTCGCTGCCAACACTACTTTCACAACTTCTACTACATCGGGCATCCTAGATCGAGATGACGAAGTTGGGTTTGCTGGTACAGCTCCTTTGATGCTCAATGGTACGCTTGCTTACGAAAATGAAAAAATGTTGGTGCGCCTATCATACAACTATGCAGGAGCTTATGTTGATGAATACGGTGGTGACCAATTTGAAGATCGCTATTACGACCAACAACACTTGATGGACTTCAACGCATATTACTCGGTATCGAAAAAAGCCCGTGTATTTATCGAATTGAACAACCTCTTAAATACACCTTTGCGTTATTTCCAATATCAAAGTCAATACACCATGCAAATGGAATACTACCAAATGCGTGCTAATCTTGGTGTGAAATTTGACTTGTAAGATTTTTTGTTGATTTATCATTTCTTGCCCCGTCGTGATGCCTCGACGGGGCAAGTCATTTACCCTCATACGCATGAAAAAAACACTTATTCCTTTTCTGTCCTTACTTGTAGCCTGTAACAGTACTCCGGAAATTCCTGTGGTTATTGCTGATGTGCAAACAGAGAATTGTTTAGCGCACGTTGAAGACGATGCTGCAGACGATCCCGCTTTTTGGCTCAATGAAGAACACCCAGAGCAAAGCCTGCTCTTTGGAACTAACAAAACCCAAAGTCTTGAGGTATACAACCTTCAAGGTAAGCGCTTGGCAAATTACCCTATCGGTCGTTTGAACAATGTCGATGTTGCCCTCAGTGTTACCCTGGGGGATACGGTTTATGATATTGTCGCGGCCTCTAATCGCGATTTTGATAGAATAGACGTATGGGCAATCAATGCCGACGCGACGAAGCTTACTTTGATTTCAGACACCTCAATGAACACAGAACTTTCTGGTGTCTATGGTTTCTGTTTGTGGAATGACGCCGCGAATAAAAAGACTTATGCTTTCGTAAATAACAAAGAAGGCGATGTCGAGCAATGGGAATTGGTCCCCGATTCAACTCATTTCAAATTCCAGTTGATAACATCGTTCCAAGCTGAAGGTCAAGTTGAGGGTATGGTTGTGGACTATGACGATCGAATTCTATATCTAGGAGAAGAGCAGGGAGGTGTGTTTGCTTACAATCTAGATAATATGAGCCAAGAACGAGTCCGTATTCCTTTGTCCGGTGATGAAAACAAGGAATTGGCCTACGATATTGAGGGTTTGGCTGTTTATTCTATGGAAGATCTTCATCTTCTTGTTACGTCCAGTCAAGGAAATAACCGTTATGCTGTTTACAACATAGATAAAGACTATGCTTATTTAGGTGTGTTTGGTGTCGAAGATGAAAATGGCGACCGAACTCAAGAAACCGACGGTATAGATATTTATTCAGGAGCTGTTGGTGATATATACCCTGCTGGAATTTTCATGTGCCAAGATGGTTTTAACTACGATGTCTCCGGTACCAAAGAGCCGCAAAACTTCAAAATCACAGATTGGCGTTCAATCGAACAGGCTTTAGGTCTTAAATAAAGAGTAAGGGCGCGATATAATCGCGCCCTTTATGCCTTTCAGAAAACCCATTGCTTAACATGACTCATAAAACAGGCATGTCAAATGTCTTGTCATTCCCTCAGAAAACGATTAAGACAGCTTTACCCGTTTGTTATCACTGGGTCGACTGATTTTACAACAAATAATCCGTCGTCATCCAGGTGCTTTGGCCCCCAGAAATCACATTTCCGACCAATTCTTTCTGGTCGGTGCCTGTTGCCACAAGCGTGCGGATAGAGAACGAACGCAGAGCATCGTGCACACTCAGTGTAGCCACGGCACTGTCCTTTCTTCCCGTAAATGGCAAGTAATCAGGACCGCGCTGACAAGAGGCGTTGATGTTCACGCGACATACTTGGTTCACCATGTTATCCACAGCGTAAGCGATGGTTGCCTCGTTACCACTAAATAAGCTACACTGCTGACCGTAATCGGATTGTGCGATGCACGTCATTACCTCTTCAAGGTCTTCGTATTCCACGATAGGAACCACCGGGCCGAACTGCTCTTCATGGAAGATGTCCATCTCGTTAGTTACCGGGAACAACACCGCAGGGAAGAATGCGGTATCCGAGACGCGACCGGCGTTTTTATTGATGACTTTCGCACCCTTAGACACCGCGTCGTCCACATACGCTTCCATCTGCTCAACTTTGTTGCGCTCTGGTAGCGGCGTAAGCGGGCAGTCAGTTTCTGGGTGGTCGAGCACTAGAGCATCTACCGCAGCGGTGAACTTCGTGCGGAACTCTTCAGATACACTCTTGTGCACAAACAATAGCTTCAAGGCGGTACAGCGCTGTCCATTATAGCTCAACGCACCATTCACACATTCTTTCACGGCTTGATCAATGTTCGCGTCGTCAAAAACGATGGCTGGGTTTTTGGCTTCAAGTCCAAGGACTTGGCGGAGTCGATTGGGTTTTGGGTGTTGTGCAACTAGGGCGTTCGAGCTCTTAGAGTTTCCAATCAAGGCTAAAACGTCAACATCGCCTGTTTTCATAATTGGCCCCGCCAAAGTGCGACCGCGACCAAAGACGATATTCACCGCTCCCGGAGGGAAGGCTTCTTTGAACGCATCAATCAAAGGCGTCAACAAAAGCACACCGTATTTAGCGGGTTTGAAGACAATGGTGTTCCCCATGATCAGGGAAGGAATGAGCAAACAGAAGGTTTCGTTTAGCGGGTAGTTGTAAGGGCCTAAACACAATACAACGCCTAGAGGGCCGCGGCGGATTTGGGAAATCACCCCATCCTTGCTGGCCACGTGTGACCCGCGTCGCTGCAGCTCTTTGTACTCTTCAATAGTGTCGTTGATATAATCAACCGTACGGTCAAATTCTTTGTAGGCAGAACTCTTGTTCTTAGCAATCTCCCACATCAACAAGTTGCTGACCTCTTCGCGCTTCTCTTTCATCAAAGTCACGAATTTTTCCATAGCAGCGATACGTGCTGCAGCACCGGCAGTAGGCCAATATCCACGGCCATTGTTGTATGCTTCTTTGGCCGCTGCTAAGGCGTCGAGACCCGCTTGTTCGTCAAGTGTTGGGGATTCGCCGAGGTATACTTTTTCCGTCGCGCCGTTTGCGCCAACTTTACCCATGGGGCTATATACTTTTTCAAATTCTCCGTCCCAGGTGCGAACTGTTCCGCCAACAAGGTATTGGTTCCAGCGAAATGGTTTTGGTGCGTCAAACTCTGTGATAGGATTGTGTTTAGAGCTTGCTTTCATCTTATTCTCAGTTTATTACAATATAAGGCGCGGTTCAGGTTAATGTTCACGCCGGGCTAAATGTAAAATAACCCTTTTAGAAAAGGAACCCCCGTGATAAGCGTTACGAACAACGTTTGTAACTTGAGGGCAAATTGCAATTTCATGAACCTATACCCCATTCACACCGGGAATTTTAAACTAGATGGCGGCGCCATGTTTGGCGTTGTTCCCAAAGGGCTTTGGGAGCGAACTAATCCTGCAGATGAGCGCAACTTGTGTACTTGGGCCATGCGGTCGTTGTTGATCGAGGAGGGCGAGAAATTAATCCTAATCGATACCGGTATCGGCGACAAGCAGAGCGAGAAATTTTTCAGCCATTACTTCCTGCATGGCGACCACAGCCTCGACGCTTCGTTGGCTGCTCATGGCTTCAACCGCAATGATATCACCGACGTATTCCTAACACACCTTCACTTTGACCATGTGGGCGGTGCTGTGCAGTGGAATGCCGAACGCACAGGTTACGAGCCGGCCTTCAAAAACGCCACGTATTGGACGAATGAGCGCCATTGGAATTGGGCCACAAAACCCAATGCTCGGGAACGTGCGAGCTTCCTGTCAGAAAACATCTTGCCGCTCCAAGAAAGTGGGCAACTCAAGTTTATCGACGCGCCGGAAAGTGAACACCGCGTGCCTACTCCACTGGGCTTTGATGTTTTTGTGGTGAACGGCCACACGGACGCTCAGATGTGTCCAATTTTACCCTACAAAGGCAAAACCGTCGTATTTATGGCAGACCTAATGCCTTCGACCGGTCATATTCCTTTACCGTATGTGATGGGATACGATACTCGGCCCCTCATTACTCTGGATGAGCGCAAACGCATCTTCACAGAGGCGGCAGAAAAAGGCTACCATCTATTCCTCGAACACGACGCGTACAATGAAGTTTGTACGTTACAAATGACAGAAAAGGGTCCGCGACTTTTGGAAAACGGACGCCTCGATCACTTTTTTGGATAACTCCTACACACAATGAAAAAACTACTTCTTGCACTCTTTGTGGGTCTCGGTATCAGCGCACAGGCCCAATATTGGCAACAAGCCGTGCACTACGACATGGACATCACCATGGATGTTGTGAAGCATCAATACGACGGTGCACAAAAAATCACCTACACCAACAACAGCCCAGATACCTTGCACAAAGCGTATTTCCACCTCTACTTCAACGCCTTCCAGCCAGAAAGTATGATGGACGTACGCTCAAGAACCATTGACGATCCTGACCGCCGTGTTCGTGATCGTATTGAAGGGCTTACGCCCGACCGCATTGGCTACCAAGAAATTCGTGTGCTCACGCAAAACGGTGCGCCGCTGCGATGGGACGTACAGGGAACTGTGTTAAAATGTGAGTTAGCAGAGCCTCTGCTACCCGGTGAAAGCACAGTATTTGATATGGCTTGGAACGCCCAGGTGCCGGAACAGATTCGTCGATCAGGCTGGAACAACAAAGAGGGTATTGAATTTACCATGACGCAGTGGTACCCAAAATTGGCCGAATACGACGAGGATGGCTGGCACGCGGATCAATACGTAGGGCGCGAGTTTTATGGCGTTTGGGGGTCTTTTGACGTGAAGATCCACATCCATCGCGACTATGTGCTTGGCGGAACAGGCTACCTTCAAAATCCCGAAGATGTTGGCTATGGCTATGGCGGCGTTAAAAAGGTTCGTTTGGGGAAAAACGAGCTTCGCACCTGGCATTTTAAAGCCGATAAGGTTCATGATTTTGCCTTTGCTGCCGACCCTGATTATGTCCACAAACAACTGCAGATAGACAACGGACCATTGGTGCATTTGCTCTACGATCCAAAGACGGCTAATGAGGCAAATTGGGACGAAATTCAAAAAGGCTACTTGCAAGGCTACTTCGATTTTATGGCCAAGCACTTTGGCAAATACCCGTACGAGCAATTCTCCCTAATTCAAGGCGGCGATGGCGGTATGGAATACCCTATGTGTACCATGATGCTGGGTGGCGGCGATAAGTTTGAAGGCTTTACCGGACTCTTCGTGCATGAAGCCACGCACAACTGGTACTATGGCGTCATCGGAACCAATGAAGCGGCCTACCCGTGGATGGACGAAGGCTTCACTTCTTACGCGGAAGAGGAGTGCATGAACTTCTTGTTCAATCGCGGCGAGGAGAACCCGCACCTTGGGGCCTACAGGGCTTATGTCTACCTCGACACCTCCGGCTTGCGCGAGCCGTTGAGCACCCCGGCCGATCACTTCAACTACAACCGCACCTACGGCATCAACAGCTACAGCGCAGGAGCGTTGTTTTTGAACCAGCTAGAATACATCATCGGTGAAGAAGCCTTCGCGCGTGGCATGAAGGGCTACTGGAATAAGTGGCAGTTCAAACACCCAAAGCCGGAAGACTTCTTGCGCATCATGGAGTTGGAATCAAATATGGAGTTAGACTGGTACCTCAGCTATTACAAGGATCAGGTAAAGAGCATTGATTATGCTGTGGCCGCTGTTGAATCTGACCAGGTGGGCACACAAATCACCTTACGCCGCGTTGGACTGTTCCCAATGCCGGTGGATGTAATGGTGCTTTATGAAAGTGGTCGTAAAGAAATGCACACCATTCCTTTGGTTAGCATGTATGGCGCCAAACATCAAGAAGGCCTTGAGGTTCACCAACCATGGCCTTGGACGCATCCAGAATACAAACTTTACATCCCGAGCAGTGAAACGGTTATTGAGGTTGAGATTGATCCTTCGAAGCGCATGCTTGATATCGATCGAAACAACAATACTTACGAGTAACAAAAAGCCCCGCAAATGCGGGGCTTTTTTATCCTTGGCCTAGCGTTTTTTTCCGCCGGTACCGTACTTTTTGGCTTTGTTCATGCGCTTTTTCGCGCCCTTGCCGATGTTGTAGTCCTTGGCGTTCTTCGGCTTCTTCTCGTGAAAAGAAGGTCCGGGTTCGTC
>CAJXTR010000063.1 GCA_913060465.1 uncultured Cryomorphaceae bacterium
CAGGAAACAGAGAAAAGCTTGAATTCAAGCATCAATATTTTCGACGACGAGCAGTTCATTGAAGGGCCGCAGGTCAGCCGATTCAATTTTATTGGTCCTCCTTACACTGTTTTCCGCGACACCTTGATTAACCTCGTTTTTGAAACACGCACAGTGAGTGAAGGCATGTACGATTATTTGACCGTAATGGCCAATAACATTGGGGGTGGCGGCTTATTCAGCGTGCCTTACAGCCCACAAATTGGAAATATTCGTCGTGTGGATGATGCAACAGTCTATGGTTTGGGATATTTTTATGCTACCTCAGTACGATTTGATAGCATAACTCTATTCCACCCATTCTAATGGATCAACTTCACTGGACCACAGATTTCTTAATTAGTAAAGGCGTTCGAGCAGAATTGGTCGAGTGGATTGCGCTTGGCATTGATATCATCCTAATCGCCCTTGTTTCGTGGGTGGCCGATTTCATTGCGCGCCGCATCCTCTTGTCAGTTATCCATGCGCTCGTAAAAAAATCAAAAGCAACGTGGGACGACTACTTCTTTGAGCAGCGCGTATTCCGCAATTTAGCCCACCTCGTGCCTGCCTTCATTGTGTACGAAAGTCTTGATTATATCTTCAATGACGTTCCGGCGGCCATTCCGTTCTTGCAAAAACTCGTAGTGCTCTATGTTATTGTTCTTGGCGTAAGCTTGGTGAACAGGACGTTGCGTGCATTAGAGAATTGGACCGCGATGAACGAGAAATATGCGAATACACCCATCCGCACCATTTCTCAGGTCATTAGAATCCTTGCATTCTTTGGCGCTGTCATTGCAATCATCAGCATCCTTACTGGCACAAAAGCGGGCAATATCCTAGGTGCTCTCGCAGGAACTACGGCCATTATCATCTTGGTATTTCAAGACAGCATCAAAGGTCTTCTTGCGAACTTCCAAATCCACATGTATGATTTAGTCAAAGTCGGAGATTGGATAACCTTCTCAAAATATGGTGTAGATGGGGATGTTCTCAGCATTGACCTGACTACAGTCAAGGTTCAAAACTTTGATAAGACCGTAAGTACTGTTCCTGCTACTGCTTTTGTGAGTGATAGCTTTGTGAATTGGCGCGGGATGAGTGAAAGTGGCGCACGCCGAATCAAGCGAAACATTCACATTGACATTACCTCGATCCGTCACCTCGATGAAGGTCTAGCAGATAGCCTGCGTGAAATAGACCTGATTCATGACTTCATGGTGAAACGCCAAGCCGAGATTGATGGAAATAATCAAAAGAAAGGCATTAAAGGAGCCAGCAAGCTCAATGGACGACGCCAAACGAATGTAGGATTGTACCGCAAGTATGTGGAGTTCTATTTGAACAACCACCCTGGTATCCACCATGACTTTACCTTAATGGTACGTCAACTTCAACCCACTACAGAAGGTCTTCCTATTGAAGTGTATTGTTTTACCAACACCATCGTTTGGCAAGAATACGAAGGCATCATGGCCGATATTTTCGACCATCTTTATGCTGCCACACGTCATTTTGATTTGGCACTTTTCCAAAGCCCGACTGGAGCCGATATTCGCTCCCTTAAATAGACGGCAAAATTTTAAGCATAAAAAACCCGCGCCTTCGGCGCGGGTTTTTTTTATCCGATTTGCCTCGGCTTACGCCTCGGCAGTTTCCATATAGCTCTCAATAGGCTCACAAGTACATACGAGGTTGCGATCACCATAGGCATCGTCAACACGACGTACTGAAGGCCAGAACTTATTATCTGCTACAAAATCCAATGGGAAGGCAGCTTGAGAACGTGAGTAAGGCATATCCCACGTATCACCACAAATCATAGCTTGTGTGTGAGGCGCATTCTTCATTACGTTGTTCGCTGCATCAGCGTCGCCTGCACCAATGGCTGAGATCTCCTTGCGGATGCTCAACATTGCATCACAGAAGCGATCAAGCTCTGCTTTACCCTCGCTTTCCGTAGGCTCTACCATCACAGTACCAGCCACCGGGAAACTCACCGTAGGTGCATGGAAACCATAGTCCATTAGACGTTTTGCGATATCGGTTACTTCGATACCTGCTTCTTTCTTAAATGGACGACAATCCAAGATCATTTCATGTGCAGCACGACCGTTTTCACCTGAGTACAACACATCAAATGAACCTGCAAGACGCTCCTTGATGTAATTCGCGTTCAGGATGGCATATTTTGTAGAATCCGTCAACCCTTCTGCGCCCAACATTTTGATGTAGGCATAGGAGATTAAAAGGATCAATGCCGAACCCCACGGTGCAGCAGAAATTGAACTGATACCCTTTTCACCACCCATTGGAATAACATCATGCGTCGGCAAGAATGGTGCGAGGTGTGCTTTACAACAGATTGGACCCATACCTGGACCACCACCACCATGAGGAATGGCAAAGGTCTTATGCAAGTTAAGGTGACAAACATCGGCACCGATAAGGCCTGGAGAGGTTAATCCCACCTGTGCATTCATGTTCGCACCATCCATATAGACTTGGCCGCCGTGCTGGTGAATGATATCGGTAATCTCTTTAACTGCACTTTCAAACACCCCATGCGTAGATGGGTATGTGATCATTAAAGAGCTTAAGTTTTCGCTGTGTTGCTCCGCTTTAGCACGAAGGTCCTCAACATCTATGTTACCATGGTCATCACAAGCAACCACCACTACTTTCATACCTGCCATCACAGCTGAGGCTGGGTTCGTTCCGTGTGCCGAAGATGGAATTAGAGCTATGTTACGATGCCCTTCGCCATTTGCTTGGTGGTAGGCACGAATAACCATGAGTCCTGCGTATTCTCCTTGTGCACCCGAGTTAGGCTGCAATGAAGTTGCATCAAAACCAGTAATAACAGCTAGGTCACGCTCTAAAGTCTCGATAACCTCTGCATAGCCTTCCGCTTGTTCTACAGGTACAAATGGGTGCAACGCATTCCAATTGGCCGTCGATAGAGGAATCATTTCTGAGGCCGCATTTAGTTTCATTGTACAAGAACCCAATGAAATCATGCTGTGGTTCAAGGCAAGATCTTTACGCTCTAAAGACTTCAAATAGCGCATCATATCTGTTTCACTATGGTAGCTATTGAATACCTCATTAGTCATGAAATCTGAAAGACGGATTAATTCTTCCGGTAGATTTCCTGAAGGTGTATCCATCTCGATGCTATCCACACCCTCAGCTTTCGCCAATACAGCAATGATATCTGCGAGGTCCGCATCCGTGGTTGTTTCGTTTAATGAAATACCAATGGTTTTTTCATCAAAATATCTAAAGTTGATTTCTGCGGCCTCACTCAACATTTTTACCTGAGCAGCTGTCGCATTATTCAATTCAACCTTTAAGGTATCGAAGAAGTACTTGTTGTGTTGCTTCAAGCCCATACCCTTGATTGCCTCGTTCAAAGCCGTTGCATGCAAATGAATTGTTGAAGCAATATCACGAAGCCCTTCCGGCCCGTGGTACACACCATAAGCACCCGCCATTACAGCAAGCAACACCTGTGCAGTACAGATATTCGAAGTAGCCTTGTCGCGCTTGATGTGTTGCTCGCGCGTTTGGAGTGCCATGCGAAGTGCAGGGTTGCCATCCGTATCGATCGTGCGACCAATGATGCGACCAGGAATGAATCGCTTGTAGCTTTCTTTGGTTGCAAAGTATCCAGCGTGTGGACCACCGTAACCCAATGGGATACCGAAGCGTTGGGTAGTTCCCACTACCGCATCCGCACCCCATTCCCCTGGAGGCGTTAGTAAGACAAGCGACATGATGTCCGCTGCAACTACGAGCTGAACCTCAGCATCATTACATTTCTTCGCAAAACCGCGGTAATCTTCTACCGAACCATCTGCATTTGGATATTGTACCAACGCACCAAAGAAATCTTCCGTAGGCTCGAAAGTGCGGTAATCACCGAAGACTAATTCCACACCGATAGGCTCGGTGCGGGTCTTTAGAAGTGCAATACTTTGCGGGAATGTGTTTTCGTCAACAAAGAACTTGTTTGCTCCAGCCTTCTTTTTAGCACGAGGCATGCCGCCGAAGAACATACTCATGGCCTCAGCAACGGCAGTCGCCTCATCCAAAAGAGAAGCATTTGCAAGCTCCATACCGGTTAGATCAACGACCATTGTTTGGTAGTTCATCAACGCCTCCAATCGGCCCTGAGCAATCTCAGCTTGGTAAGGCGTGTAGGCCGTATACCATCCTGGATTTTCAAGAATATTTCGCTGAATTACACCCGGTAATACCGTTGGGTGATAGCCCATTCCGATATACGTAGTGTATATAGAGTTTTTCTGACCCAACTCCCCGATGTGTGCTGCAAATTCAGCCTCTGTCATGGGTTCACTCAGGTCCATTTCTCCGCGGAAACGAATGGCTTCTGGTACCGTCTGGTCAATTAATGCGTCCAAAGATTCTGCGCCAACAACTTGGAGCATTTCTGTGGTTTCGGCGTCTTTAGGTCCAATGTGTCTGTAGGCAAAGGAATTGCGCTTCATACTCTGTTGATATTAGATGGCACAAAAGTACGGCAGACAGTCCGAACAAAACGTACATTTATAGCACGATAATGACACGAAATATCAACCCGGTTATAAACACTTTTAACGGCATTCTCCGCCCCTTTGTTTACGCAAATTTTTGGGTCGCTGGGGCGGTCTGGGCATTGACCCGGTTGACTGAGTTTCAAACCACGAATTGGTGGGAACCAGAATCGGGCTCTTTGGCAAGTTTCAATGCAGCGGCAACCTTGGTCTTTTACGGATTTGCCCGATTGTTTGAATCGCCTAGCCCAGAAGGTTTGCAAAGTAAGATCAGCAAGTGGCGAGAGGCCATGCCTCGTACCTCGCAACTAAGCATGGCATTAGGCGTAGCTTTTATGTTAGTGTATTGGCTGTTCTTCGGAAGTTGGAAGTTGGCAGGTCTTTACGCCGCTGGACTCTTGATTGCTGCATTATATCCTTTGCCATTCATATTAAGCCGCAAAGGAGGTGGACTCCGCTCCATTCCTGGCCTCAAACTCTTTCTAATCGCAGGTATTTGGGCCTATGTAACGGCCGGCATACCCGGAATTATGGCTGGCAACTTTTCTTTCGAAGCAGTATTGGAACGATTCTTTTGGACCGCAGCGTTGACACTCCCTTTTGATGTGCGAGACATGCAGGTAGATGCAGGAAGCATTAAAACTATTCCACACTACATAGGTCAGCGCACAACCATCACAATGGCAAATTTCTTTCTGTGGCTCAGCTTTTTCTTTCAAGTGTATTATCTGGAAATGCCCTTAGCCACGATGTTCGGTTTGTACGCACTGTTTTCAACGATTTTGCTCATGACCAACACAAAATTTGGCGACTTGTATTACAGTTTTCTAATCGAGGGGCTTCCCTTCCTTCTTTTGGGCGCATGGTATCTTTTTGCCTAACTTTAAAGCCCCGAAAACAGAAGCTATGAACGTATTAGATCCGGCATACGCCGCATCCCTTGACGCTGCCGATTCATTACGCACTTTCCGCGATGAATTTCACATCCCAGTTATCGACGGAAAACGCACTTTATACTTTACTGGAAATAGTCTTGGATTGATGCCAAAATTGGCGCAAACCTATGTTGAAGAAGAGTTGGAAGATTGGAAAAACTGGGGTGTTGAAGGCCATTTTCATGCACGTCGTCCATGGATGCCTTACCATGAGTTTTTCACGGATAGCTTGGCCAATTTAGTTGGCGCAAAGCCAGAGGAAGTCGTTGTTATGGGCTCATTGACCAACAACCTTCACCTACTCATGGTCAGTTTCTTTCGTCCATCGGGCAAACGCACGAAAATCCTCTGTGAAGCCAAAGCCTTTCCATCCGACCAATACGCGCTCGCATCGCAGCTTCGGTTCCACGGATTAGACCCAAAAGAACACCTCATTGAAGTTGGGCCTCGCGAAGGAGAACACCATATACGCAAAGAAGATTTCATGGCCGCCATTGATGAACATGGCGATGAAATAGCACTAATGATGGTTGGTGGCGTGAATTACTACACCGGTCAAGTTCATGATATGCAAAACCTCACGGCATATGCCCAGGATAAAGGCATTGTTGTAGGTTGGGACCTCGCGCATGGCGCCGGAAACGTAGAACTTCATTTGCACGATTGGAATGTGGATTTTGCTGCATGGTGCCATTACAAATACATCAATTCAGGCCCAGGTGCAACTGCTGGATATTTTGTCCATGAGCGTCACCATGGCATCGCTGATATCCCTCGATTCGAGGGTTGGTGGGGTCATGATAAGGAGACGCGTTTCACTATGCCGGAAACGTTTAAACCTATACCTACTGCGGAGGCGTGGCAACTCTCCAATGTTCCTGTAATGGCAATGGCTCCTTTGAGAGCAAGTTTGGATTTATTTGACCGTGCGGGATTAGAAAACCTGCGAGCGAAAAGCAAGAAACTCACAGCATACCTACAAGAGGTATTAGAGGCGGTGGCAGAAGCATCAAACAGCAACTTCGAAATTATCACACCTCTTGACGAACGAGGCGCCCAGATTTCACTGCTCGTACACGGCTATGGAAGACCGCTTTTTGATTACCTCATGGCTGAAGGCGTTATTGCCGATTGGCGCGAGCCCAATGTCATTCGAATGGCACCGGTACCGCTCTACAGCAGCTTTGAAGATATTCGTGCGTTCGGCGAAATTTTACTCACCTACCTAAAAAACCACTAAGCATGAAAAAAGTACTGATTGTTGGTGCAGGGTTGGCCGGATCATACATGGCCTATGCCATGGGAAAGAAAGGCTATGAGGTGAGTGTTCTTGAAAAACGTCCGGATCCAAGAAAAACAAATTACGGCTCCGGCCGTTCCATCAACCTCGTGGTTAGCCACCGCGGCTGGACGGCTTTTGCCTATGCTGGAATTGAAGAGGCTATTCGCAAGATTGTGGTTCCTGCCTATGGTCGTCAAATCCACGACCTTGAAGGCAACGAAACTTTCTTTCAATACAATATTGAAGGCAAGGCAATCCATAGTATTAGTCGAAGCGAATTGAATAAGACTTTGGTGGAGTTGGCAGAAGCCCTTCCCAATGTATCGGTGACCTTTGATGCCTTTTGCGAGCATGTTGACTTTTCAACCGGGACTGCTCATTTTTCAATTGGCCAAGAAACACTAAGCATTCAAGCTGACCTTATCGTAGGCGCTGACGGCGCAGGATCCGCCGTCCGTGGCGCAATGATGAAGCAGCCAAGATTCAACTATAGCCAAGACTTTATTGATAGCGGCTACAAGGAAGTGCATATTCCTGCAGCTGAAGACGGTAGCCCTCAATTAAACATTGATGCCTTACACATTTGGCCGCGCCGTGAATTCATGTTGATGGGATTGGCAAACACAGATAACGGCTTTACCGGAACAGTTTTCGCCCCATTCGATGGCGAGTACGGACTGGATCATTTGCCTACAGGCAAGGATGGATTGCGCTACTTCGAGAAATACTTCAAAGATGCCATTCCGCTTATCCCGGATTTAGAAGAACAATGGGAAAACAACCCAACCTCAGCCCTTGCTTGCATCCGCTGTAACCCGTACCACTGGGCAGGAAATACCATGCTTATTGGAGATGCGGCCCACGCGACCGTTCCTTTTTACGGCGAGGGAATGAATGGCTCCTTGGAAGATGTCCGAGTATTCCTTGAGCTCCTCGACGAACATGGCGACAGCGATATGAATGCCGTTCTAGATCGCTATACAGAACTTCGTGTTCCCGCAGGAAACGCTTTGGTTGACCTCAGTCTTCGTAATTTTATTGAGATGCGCGATTTAGTGGCTGATCCTTCCTTCCAATTGCGAAAACGTATCGAGCAAAAGGTGCAGAAAAATCACCCCGATAAGTGGACCCCGCTATACACTCAGGTAAAATTCACCAATATTCCTTACCACGATGCCAAAGCCGAAGGCGAGCGTCATGACCGTATTATGGCACAAATCTTAGCCATAGATGGGATTGAAGAGCGCTGGGACAGCGACGAGGTTGAGCAAGAAGTTTTGCGACTTTTAACGGAAATGGCCTAGAAGGACACCCCTCCTGTGTGCAACCAAAGCACCTTCCCGCTGAGTTGCTGTCGGTGTAAGTAAGCCAAGACTTTCGCATTGTAGTTGGGATCAATGGGGATACCCGTTGCCGATTCAAATTGTGCTCTCAACGCGAGCAGTTCCGGCGTCCATTTGCCAAAACCGCCAAAATGCAGGTCATCTTCCCAATGCAGATGAATTCCTTTTGATTGCGCCGTAGCTTGAACGGCTGCGCATTCTCTTTGCGCGCCCTTCACCGCACTGACAACGTGCACATGGGTTTTAGAATTTTCTGGCATCGCATGAAGAATACCATGCACAGTGGTTCCTGTTCCTGATGCCAAAACCAAGTGATCGGGTTCTTCAGCCAGCTCCTTCCAGATCTCCCCACAACCTTCTATTGCATGAGTTCCAGCGCCACCTTCAGGTAGTGTTCGAGCATGAGTAGCTTCCCAAAGTTCCTTCTGCGCGCTTGAAATTTGCCACCCCATATTTCTGAGCTCACGATAATCGGACCGCGAAATAAAATGAAGTTTCATTCCTTGACTTTGGCAATACGCCAAGTTCGCATTGGATGTGGCGTTCAACTCCTCCCCACGCACAATTCCAATAATAGGGTGTCCTAAAAATTTTGCCGAAAATGCAGCGGCTGGCAGGTGATTACTATACGGACCACCGAAAGTCAAAATGGCTTGGCCCTGTGGAAGCTCTTCAAAGAACCCCTTAAGCTTGCGCCATTTATTCCCCGAAACAACGGGATGAATAAGGTCATCACGCTTTATATAAAGGTCCAATTCCGGCAATGCCGTCAACTTTTGGACGGGCGAAGGTGTTGAAAAGGGGAATTGGGAACTTTCCATAATACAAAGCTAAGGAGCCTTACCTTTGGGGGACCCAAAAAATCCGTAATCGGACATGTTTAAAAAAGACTTGGACCCTGAAGACTATTACAAAAGCCCCGAGGGCTTCATTGTCTTCACTGAAAAGTACCACCTAAAGCGCGGCTATTGCTGCCAGAGCGGTTGTAAGCATTGCCCATACGGATACGATAAGAAAACACACAGAGTAAACCGAGATTAGAACCATGACCACAGACTTTCAACGTGCGATCGCTCAAGGCATTCCTAACCACCTGCCTTCAAAACGTGAAATTCCTACAGATATCAACCGTGCACCAAAACGCAAAGACATTCTATCGGCCAATGAGAAGAAATTAGCCCTTGAAAATGCACTGCGCTACTTCCCTGAGGAATGGCATGCGGAATTAGCTGAAGAATTTCTAGCTGAGCTAAAAGAATTTGGTCGCATCTATATGTATAGGTTCAAGCCTTCGTACGAAATGTACGCCCGAGGGATTGAAGAATACCCGTGTAAGACCCCTCAGGCGGCGGCCATCATGTTGATGATCCAAAACAACCTAGATCCGGCGGTGGCGCAACACCCGGAAGAGCTCATTACTTACGGTGGAAATGGTGCGGTCT
>CAJXTR010000064.1 GCA_913060465.1 uncultured Cryomorphaceae bacterium
AACAAGAAGTTAGAACAGTTCGTAGACGTGCTATCGAAATCTTGGATGAAGTACCCTTGTGGAGCAGATGTGTTTCCTTCACGGTAGTAATAGAAGTAGAATGGGTTCAAATCACCAGTCAAGTTTTGGTAGTTGATGGTATCTGAAGAACCTAAACCGTCTGGTAGGTATTCTACGAAGATCCCTAACAACTCGTCACCGTCCATAGTGAATCCACCATTTGGTACTTCAACGCCTACAACTGCAACAGAAGTATCGCCTTCGTCCAAAGTGTACTCAATCTGTACAGTTGAAGTTGAAGTAGGTCCACCTGCAACACCGTGAGAAGTGCTACCTGCGTAGTCCATTGTTTTAGCCGTTGGCTGAACTGTCGATGGAAGTGCAGCGAAGTAAGCTGCTGGGTACTGAACACCTGAGAATGGCGCAGAGAAACCATCAGCACCTTTGAAAATGGTGAAGCGGATTTTATCAGCGTCGTTATCTGAGTTGTAGATTTCGTAACCACCCACTACGAATAGTGAATCAATAGTTACCTGATCGCCCTCGTCAAACTCACCGTCGCCCCAACCGTAGTAGTTGAAGTCGTACAATGCACCAACAGCGTGGTTGTAAGATGCAGATGCACTACCATCGCTGTAAACGATAGTGGTAGTTGAATCTGGAGTTGTTGTGATTGCACCCAATACCATATCTGAACTGTAGTATTGGTACAAGAAATCTGTGTAGTCGTACAATTCGTCTACAGCACCACCTCTTTTCAAGATGATGTCTTCGATTTTTTCTTTGGCAGCTGAGGAGACAGGAAGTTCTGCTTGCATCAAGCGCGCGTTAGTTGCGTCTTGTGCCATTGCATTGAAACCTAGTGCCACTGCAGCAAGGAGTAGAACTTTTTTCATAAAACTTAATTAAGTAGAGTTAAAGTGCCAACAAGATAAGTAAAGGAAACGATTATTTAAAGTTTCCTTACCATCATAATTCCGTCTCGAACACTTAAAATTACTTGTTCCACGCGGGGGTCTTTAGCAACGTGTTCATTTAGGGCAACGATAGCTTTGGTGTCTTTGTCATTCGAATTAGGTCCGCCTATTACTTTTCCGGACCACAAAATGTTGTCTATGAGCATAATAGCTCCCGATGGCATCATGGGTATTAGTACCTCGTAGTAGGCTTGAAGTCCCTCCTTGTCGGCATCCAAAAAGATCAAGTCCCAAGGCTTTTTTAGCGATGGTAGTAATTCGCCAGCTGGGCCTATGTGGAGGTGCATTTGCTCAAATTTTGGGTGGTGTGCCCAATATTTTTTGATAATAGTTTCTAGCTCCTCATTAATTTCCACCGCATGGAACTCTCCGCCCGAGGCCAGGCCCTCTACCAAAAAGTGCGAGGCATATCCTGTATATGTGCCTACTTCCAAGATGTATTGTGGCCGCATCATTGTTGAGAACATCTTTAGAATATGACCTTGAACATGTCCGCTGAGCATGCGCGGCATCAACACTTTGAGCCAGGTTTCACGCTCTAACTCGTTTAGATATTCTGGAGCTTGGCTAGTGTGCTTAGCGATGTATTCGTGGATGTCGTCACTTAAGAACTCCATGGCTACGGCTTTTTATAGATCAGTTCGTATGCATGGTTGGGGTGGAGGTAGGTGTTGGCCGCCTCGACCAAATCTTGAGCGGTAATTGCATTGATTTTTTTTGCAACGGCGTCGAACGTATTCACTCTACCGAAGTAAAGGAGTGCGCGCGCAGCGCCTATGGATGCGTTCAAGCCATTTTCTTCGCCCAATGCCATTTGACCTATGAATTGGTTCTTCGCTCTGCTGAGTTGAAGGGTACCAAGTGGGCGCTCCATCAGTTTTTTCACCTCCTTTGCCGCAAGATCAGCAGCGCGTTGTGTTTGTGATGGATCACACCCTAGATAAATGCCTAACATGCCAATATCACTGTAGAGGTTTAGGAAACTTTCAATGTTGTAGGCTATGCCGTGTTTTTCACGGATGTTCAATCCTAATCTGCTGTTCATGGCAGGTCCGCCGAGAATGTTGTTTAGCAGCAGCAGGGCTCTTCGGTGCTCGTGATGAATTCCGGGAGTACGCCACCCTATCATGTAGTGGTCTTGAAATTGTGCGACACTTTCAACCTTACTTTCAGGAGCGTGCGGTGCACTAAAGGTTGCGTCCCAGCTGTTTGAGGCCAGGCTTTGGTGTCCGAAAAATTCGTTGACCATTGCCTCGACCCTAGATAGGCTCATGGGACCTACGACTGAAATAGTAATTCGCTCGGCCGTGTAAGTTCTGTTTTGAAATTCTAAGATGTCTTCACGGCTCAAACCGTCAACACTTTGTGGCGTCCCTAAAATGTTGCGGCCAATGGGATCTCCTTTGAATATAAAATCTTCGAAATCATCAAAAATGCGCTCGCTTGGACTATCTAGATAGCTGTGAATTTCATCTTTTATGACTTCTTTTTCTTTCTCCAGTTCTTTCTCTGGGAAGGTGCTATGAAAGACCACATCGCTGATAAGGTCCAGGGCGCGGCGAAAATCGGTCTTTAAAAAACTCGCATGAACGATGGTTTCTTCTTTGGTAGTGTAGGCATTGAGTTCACCGCCAACATCGTCAAGGCGCGAAAGGATATGGTAGGCCTTGCGCTTTGAGGTTCCTTTGAAAAGGTTGTGCTCTATAAAATGGGCTAACCCTTGTTGATGCTCAAGTTCATCACGCGATCCCGCTTTTATGGCTATAGAGATGTGGGCGACCGTGCTTTTCTTTTGTTGAAAGGCACAACGAAGACCGTTGGGTAGGGTAAAGCAGTGGGTCTGTGGCATTATTTTTCGTCGATGACCTCCAAAATGGTACGGAAGGCGAGGGCATGATTTCCCCAAGCTTTGGCTGATTTTTCTTTGAGCTCAGGTGCATACATCTGCATGTAGAGTTTAATGCTCTCTAAATCAGTTGCGCGGTATTGAACACTAAAGCTCGGGTGCTCTTGTTCTTGTTCCGGAAATACTTGGGTCATGGTGTACCCGTGGAACATACCAGTGGCCAATACCTCAGGAATATGAATTTCTAGCATCCATTTTTTCCAACGTTCTTCGATGGTTGGGTCTACGGCAATGGTAACGTTATAGATGTGTGCGCTCATGGTGTAAAGGTACGGTAGAACTGTCTTGCATCTTCGGTAAAGATTCCCGCAGGATAAGCTACAAGATAATCTTCCAACTCTTGTTGTGCAGAGGGCAGTTGAAGGCGGTAGGCCATTTTTGCGGGATAATAAAGGCCTTCCTCTTTCCACATGCTGTTGCTGGTAACAGACTTTAATTGCAAGAAATAGTTGCGTGCTTGCTCGTAATCACCTATGCGCTCATACAATAGACCGAGTCGGTACAAAAGATCGTCGTAAAGTTCGTGTGCGAGGAGTACTGGAAGCTTGCTTTCGTAAGCGGAAATGGCACTGTCAATTCTGTTTTGTGATTCAAGGAGCATAGCATCTTTGATCAGCATAAGGCCTTCCATCAGGGTATCTTCGACTGAGTTCGCCGCTATTAGTAAGGCAAATTCCATGGCATCATTTGCAATGGATTTACTGGTGCTTTTTAGCAGGACTTCGAGCTGTGTCCTCGCCCATGGGATGTCTCCACTGTAAAAGGCGCAAAGTGCTTTTTGAAGTCGAGCAACATCCCCTTCGTCGGAGTCTCCTAATAGATTTTCAGCACGAGCATAGTCCATCAGTGCCGCGTCGTAGTTGCCTAGAAGGCGCTGAGCATTGCCGCTGATTGTGTAGGTTATGCCGCGTTGTTTTGCGCTGGGGTAGAGGTTTCGTAAACGCTCTAAATCTGCCAATAGTTGGGTTAAATCCTCTTCAGTGCCTGATTGTTGGTTAAAAAGTGCGTCTGCCCGCAAGCATTCAAAGTTGAACAGGCCGCGCTCGGTGCCGATGGGGTAGCGCAAGAGAAGCTTGTTAAAGGCTTCGCGGTTATTGGATTCGCTTAAAGTATTGGCGTAAGCGACAAGGACAGCATCTAATCGGCCAACGTAGCGTAAGGATCTGGCGTCGCTGAGTAGAAAATCAAAGCATTCCGTGGCCAATTCCCACCGCTCTTTTTCCGCGCATTCTAGCCCAACTTCATAAAGCTCCTCGACCGCCATTTCTCCGCGTTTTGACTTCGCCTTCAAATACGTGATGACTTGTTCGAAATCGCCCTCTTGTCGCAAGACAAAGAGGTAAAGGCGCTCTTCTATGCCCATGGGATTTTGCGCAAGGGCTTCGAGCAGGACTTTTTTGAGGGTAGAACTATGGATGCCAGTCTCATCAAAGCTGAGGTTTTGTGCAATCTTCGCTTCTATGGTGGTCAGGTACCCTCTGTTTTGGTTCAATGCAAGTAAATAAGCCTGGTATTGTTCTTCGTATTGACCTAGTTGCGCATGCAATTGTGCACGCTCATATGCTGTGTTGATTTGTGGCTTGATGGATTCTGCCAACAGAAATAAGTCAATCCCTTCTTGCAGATAGCCGTAGCGTTCGAGGAGTTGGACAGTCGCTCGTACAGTGAATGGATTATTCCTAGTAAGATTTTCAATAATTGTATAGTCCGGACCTCGGCGGCCTAAGACGTTTGAAAGGTGCCAATAATGAACATAGTATTGCGGCTGCAGGTGCCCAAACTCTTTACTTTGGCGTTTTGTAAGTTTTATGGCCGCAGTAGAATCCTCGACGACCAGGTGTGCTTGTAACAACTTCTCAAAAGCCGGGCCAGTAGGATTTTGCTTATGCCGAGTTTCGTAGCAGTCAATAGCTTGGTCATAGGCCTTAACAAGCATTAGGGAATCACAATTCGCATTGGAATTCTTTTGAGCTACGGCTGAGCTATAAATGAGAAGTGCTAAAAGTAATTTAAGGCTGCGCATGTGGCGCCAATATAAAACCTTTCAAAGAGTCTAATACGACAACGAGCGAGTCATATTCGCGTAAGCAGGCGAAACACCCACCATAACTTTTGTTGATTGTCCGGTCGGTACTATGAAGAATCGTTGCTTCTTGGTTAAAATAGATCACGGCATCCGAACTGTCTAATTGGTTAGAGCGAACATCGGACAGTAGGTGCTCTAGTTGTGCCGTATTCTTCGAAGGGTCAATTTCTGAGCTGAAGCTACCATCGACACGACCAAGGTATTTGATACAATTGGTCATGCGATACAAGGGTCCTGTATACATGCTTTTGTCAACCTCAAGGGCTTCCATCGCTGCAAGGTTTTCGTTGAAGAAGACCTCATAAGCACCCAAAACCTTATGCGCTTCAGCGACGCGCTCTTTATCCGTGGATGAAACGACAGATTCATGACTCTTACTGAGCGTAATCATAGAATCCAGTCGCTCGGCCATTTCCGGAACCCATGGCTCTTGAGAACAGCTTAGCAGGGCTAAAGCACCAACTAAAAGAGCCGTGAGTTGCTTCATGGATTAGGAGATTTTATCAAATCCAGTGTAGGAAACTAATGCTTCCGGGATGCGAATTCCATCTGCAGTCTGATGGTTTTCAAGCAAGGCCGCCAAGACGCGAGGAAGCGCCATTGCAGAGCCATTAAGCGTATGGCACAACTGTGACTTACCGTTCTCGTCTTTATAGCGCAGCTTTAGTCGGTTTGCTTGGAAGGTTTCAAAGTTTGAGACTGAGCTTACTTCCAACCAACGGCCTTGTGCAGCGCTGTAAACCTCAAAATCGTAGGTAAGGGCAGAGGTGAAACCTGCATCTCCACCGCATAGACGGAGGATACGGAACGGCAACTCAAGTTTGCGCAACAATCCAGCGACATGTGCTACCATTTCGTCTAAACGGTCATAGCTTTTGTCGGGATGCTCGATGGTCACAATTTCTACTTTATCGAATTGATGCAAGCGGTTAAGTCCACGCACATCTTTTCCATATGATCCTGCCTCACGGCGGAAACAAGGGGTGTAAGCAGTGCTCTTGATTGGGAAATCATTAGCATTGACGATCTCATCACGGAAAATATTCGTTACAGGTACTTCTGCTGTGGGGATGGCGTACAAACCGTCAACTGGCATTTCGTACATCTGACCTTCCTTGTCTGGGAGCTGACCTGTGCCATAACCAGAGGCAGCATTAATGAAGTGTGGCGGTTGGTATTCTGTGTATCCTGCTGCACGGTTTTCGTCGAGGAAGAAGTTGATCATGGCGCGTTGTAAACGTGCTCCTTGATTCACGTAAACCGGGAAGCCTGCCCCCGTAATTTTAACCCCCAGTTCAAAGTTGATCAGGTTATATTGATCAGCGAGTTCCCAGTGAGGTTTGGCGTTTTCGCCTAAATCTGGAATATCTCCTTCGCGGCTTACCTCTTCGTTGTCGTTTTCATCTCTTCCTGCCTTTACGCTTTCGTGAGGAACGTTGGGTAGGGTTAGGATGAGTTCATGCTCTTTATCAGCGACCTCTTGAACTTGTTCGTTGAGCGATTTAATCGCTTCTTTTAATTCCGAGGTCTTTGCTTTAAGCTCATTAGCTTCGGCAGCTTTTCCACTTTTGTAAAGCGCGCCAATTTCTTTCGCTAAAGAATTGCTTTGGTGCTGATGCTCTTCCAAATCGTGGCGAATGGCACGTCTTTTGGCGTCCAATTCAATGAGCTGATTAACAGTCTCTGTAGCATCTATGCCGCGCTTCTTTAAGCCTTCGATAATGGCTTCGGGCGCTGTTCTGATTCGCTGAATTTCCAGCATGATCTAATGGGTTTATTCGTTGATTGCGATTACGCTTTCAATCTCAGGTACGTACTTTTTAATGGTGGTTTCAATACCGCCTTTGAGTGTGAAATCACTGACTTTACATCCCACGCAAGCCCCGTGGAATTGGACCTTTAGGGTACTGCCATCCACTTCAACTACGCTCACATCTCCGCCATCGTTGGCAAGGAAGGGGCGCACCTCATCCAGTGCTTTTTCTATGCGTGCAATTAAGTCGCTCATATTTATTTTGTTGAGCAGCCAGCCATTGTGGTAATACGCACAATTTCTGTTGGTGGCAAGTTTTCGTTGCGCTTGGCTACCTCTGCTACAATATTACGAGTGATTTCTTCAAAAGCCAACGGTGTATCGGTACCTTCTTGCAGG
Organism: uncultured Cryomorphaceae bacterium; assembly: GCA_913060465.1. Classification (GTDB taxonomy): domain Bacteria; phylum Bacteroidota; class Bacteroidia; order Flavobacteriales; family Schleiferiaceae; genus UBA10364. Next base: position 7,122 of record CAJXTR010000064.1, read on the forward strand.
GCAGCAGGTCTGCCCACATCTCCAGCTTCGCGGATACTTTGAACCAGTGGTAATTCCCCAAGGAATGGAATGTCCATCGCATTGGCTAGGTTTCGAGCGCCTTCTTTTCCGAAGAGGTAGTATTTATTCTCAGGAAGTTCAGGTGGCGAGAAATAACTCATGTTCTCTATCAATCCTAATACAGGCACGCTGATTTGGTCCATTTTAAACATGGCCACTCCTTTGCGCGCATCTGCCAAGGCTACTTTTTGTGGGGTGCTCACAATGACTGCACCGGTAACAGGTACATTCTGCACCATGCTTAGGTGAATATCTCCGGTACCCGGAGGGAGATCAATCAATAAGAAGTCTAACTCTCCCCAGTGTGCGTCATGGATGAGCTGTGTTAGCGCTTTGGTCGCCATCGCACCACGCCAAACAACGGCTTGATCCATCTGAGCGAAGAAGCCAATAGACATGATTTTAATACCATAGGCTTCCACAGGACCCATTTTATTCTTGCCGTCTACATGCACACTCATCGGCTTTGCATGTTGAACATCAAACATAAGCGGTGCAGAAGGACCATAGATATCCGCATCAATAAGTCCTACTTTGAAGCCCATCTTATGAAGGGTGATGGCCAAGTTTGCCGTAACAGTGCTTTTTCCAACACCGCCTTTTCCTGAGGCCACAGCGATAATGTTTTGAACGCCAGGTATTGGTGCCCCTTTTATGGGGTTGGCGGGAGTGTCTTTAGCGCGATCACTTACACTCACATTCACCACTACCTTAGCTTTTTCATTCACCTTATCGTGAATGGCTTTCATGATATCAACCTCAAGCTTCTTTTTTGATTGGAGCGTAGGGCTCAAGCTTTCAACATCGATAATGACTTCGTCTCCGAAAACCTGGATGTTGCGAACGAGATCTGCCGCGACAATATTAGATTCCGTGCTGTTGCCAACATGGCTTAATGCTTCTTGAATCTCAGCTTTTTTCATAGGAAAAGTAATAGGGTTACAAAAGTAATAACCACTACCTTCGAAAGTAGGTTTTTGTTCATGGATTCTATGCAATCAATTCTCTTAACAGGTGCAACAGGCCAATTAGGCTCTTTTCTGCTCGCGGAATTACTTGGATGTGGACGAAATCCTGCTTTCGAAGGGAAAATCATTGCATTAAAGCGCTCGACTTCATCTAACGAACAACTTCAGATTACCGCCCGTTTTTTTCAAAAACCAGGCAGTTGGCTCGAATCCCATCCCCAGATTCAATGGATTACGGTAGATCTATCCGATGGAATTGCATTAGCAGATCAGCTTTCCTCTCATGTAGAAGGAGAAATTACTGTAATACACGCCGCTGCAGTTATCGATATCAACCAAGGCACATCTGGGAACAACCCAAATGTTCATCTTGCCCAGGAGGCCTTGCTTATGGCGGAGGCCATTGAGGCCAAGCATTTTACACAGGTTTCCTCCATTGCAGTAATGGGAAATTCAGCTCCCTTAGAAGAAGTGACGGAATTAGGTCCAAATGATTTTCAGCCCAACAAGAATAAAGAAGCTTTAGGCACTTATGCCAAAAGTAAAATTCAAAGTGAACTCGAAGTATGGCGTGCCCATGAGGAAGGTTTGTCGGTTAGCATCATTCGACCGGGAGTGATTTTAGGTGTAGGCCCAATAGATCAAGCTCCACAAGAATTATGGAAACGTATTTGGGCAAACAAACTGCCCGTAAGTACCGATGGACGCTCCGGGGTAGTTGATGTGCGCGATGTTGCCGGTATCGTAGTTCATGCCCACCTAGGCAGAATCTTAGGGCCAATTATTGCCGTCGGCTCCAACCCTGAATTTGACACACTTCTTCGTGGCATGGCAAGCGGACTAGGGCTTAAGCGATCGTTCTATAAATTAAACAGAAACCCCTGGTTGAATAGAATGCGCCGATTAGATTTTCTAAAATCCTTCCCCTTCATCGGCCGATTCTTTTCTGCATCCACACGTATCATGTTATTCTCTAGAAACACCTACGACGGTTCAACAGGAAGCGCGCTCATTGGTGAATACACGCCCCTGGACCGTACCCTAAGTAGTATGGGAAGCATGATGGGAGAGGTCGCTAGTGGCCAATAAAAAACCCGATTCTCTCGAACCGGGTTTCTCTAGTCTAAAACAAAACAATTCTTATGCGTTAGGTACTACACTAACGTATGATTTGTTGTCTTTTTTCTTGCGGAACTCAACTTTACCGTCAACTAGTGCGAACAATGTGTGGTCTTTACCGACACCTACGTTCTCACCTGCTGCGTGCTTAGTACCACGCTGACGTACGATGATGTTTCCTGCGATTACTTCTTGGCCACCAAAGATTTTGATACCCAATCGTTTACTTGCTGATTCGCGTCCGT
>CAJXTR010000065.1 GCA_913060465.1 uncultured Cryomorphaceae bacterium
TCATAAATATCACGCCCGGACAGAACCTTCTGCTCCGGGCGTTGTTTTTTCAGGGATGGACACAACCCTTGAAACTCGATACCGCCTCCGCAATGACGATCATGTTGTGGGCTATGCCCGTAAAATAGGCAGTCGATCTCATTTCTACAGCCGGGACCAATTTTGGTGGTCGGGCATAAAAATCGAGCACAACAAGGTGGACGAATGCATAGGTTTGTACGATTTGGACAAACGCATGCTCTACGAATGGGACATTGTTGAATATTGTCTCGAGGAGCGTCGCGATCGTATGGGGGTTTTTCTTTGGTCGTCTACCCGCAAAGAATTTTGCATTGTCGACCTCGACGAGCCCAACCTTGAAATCCCCTTGGAAGTAGATGGACTGCAGCTTTTTCAGCCCAAGGACCTTCGCTTTCGTGCCTACCTTTTCCAAAACCCAGATTTAATGGCAGAGTTAGGCGTAGATGACGAATGATGGCTATTTTAGCGGCTCATTCAAGCGATAACTGAAAGGGACGACCCATGAATACAAACTTTGTTGAAGAACTGCGTTGGAGAGGCATGTTGCACGACATCATGCCTGAAACTGAAGAATTGTTGACCAAGGAAATGGTCAGCGGTTATATCGGCTTTGATCCTACAGCAGATTCATTGGGAGTGGGGAACATGGTGCAAATCATGACCCTTGTGCACTTTCAACGCGCCGGACACAAGCCTATCGCCTTGGTTGGTGGTGCCACCGGAATGGTCGGTGACCCATCAGGGAAGAGTGCCGAGCGCAACCTCTTGGATTTGGAAGCCCTTCAGCACAACTTGAATTGTCAAAAAGCACAACTCGAGAAGTTCTTAAATTTTGATTGTGGGGACAACAGTGCCGAAATCGTGAACAACTACGATTGGTTCAAGGAGTTTGACTTCCTCGGTTTTATCCGCGACGTCGGTAAGCACATCAGTGTGAACTACATGATGGCCAAAGACAGCGTAAAGAATAGATTGGAGACGGGTATGAGCTTCACGGAGTTCTCTTACCAGCTCATCCAAGGTTATGACTTTTACCACCTTTGGAAAAACAATGGTGTGAAGCTTCAAATGGGTGGATCAGATCAGTGGGGGAACATCACCACAGGTACGGAACTCATTCGTCGATTGGGCCGTGGCTCCGCGCACGCATTGACTACGCCATTGATTAAAAAGGCAGATGGGACAAAGTTTGGCAAGTCCGAAGGCGGAAACGTTTGGTTGGATCCGAACCGTACCTCGCCGTACGCTTTCTACCAGTTTTGGTTGAACGCAGCGGACTCAGATGCCGAGAACTACATTAAAATCTTTAGCATCAAATCTCGTGAGGAAATCGAGGCGTTGATTGCAGAACATAATGAGGCTCCGCACCAGCGCAAGCTTCAAAAAGCTTTGGCAGAAGAAGTAACCGAGCGCGTCCACAGTAAAGAAGATCTCGAGAATGCTCAGGCGGCTTCACAAATCCTTTTTGGTAAGGCTACAGAAGAGCAGCTTCGCAAGCTCGATCGCGCTACGTTGGAGAGTGTGTTCGAAGGTGTGCCACAGTTTGAATTGTCGCGCGCGGCGCTTGCTGGCGGTTTGGACATCGTAGAGGCCTTGGCCGAGCACACGGCAATCTTCCCTTCGAAAGGCGAGGCTCGTAAGATGGTACAAGGCAATGGTGTGGCCATCAACAAAAGCAAGGTGGATTTAACGAAAACCCTTTCTGAAGAGGATGTAGTTGCAGGTGGATTGATCATCGCGCAGAAAGGGAAGAAAAATTACTTCCTGATCTCCATCGTCGACTAAGCAAAAAATTTTACCGCATAAAAAAGGCGCCCGCAGGGCGCCTTTTTTGTTAGAGGTTTATGTAGTTGAGAACGATATCATCTATCTCTTGCAAGAAACGGTCATTCGGCCGTTGGAAGAAATAATAGGTGCCATAATCTCTATCCTCGGTGAGTTTAAGCTTTGGATATTCGAATAGCTCTCCTTTATTGATGAGCACATAAGGCATACTCCCACGGAAGATGAACAGGGCCTGTAATTCAGGTTTGCCCGGATTTTTTTGGTGGTCAAGGAAGGCCCAAGCATCATATTCTCCGTATCCAGCTCTTTCCCAGCCTCCTTTTTTAAGTTCAGCTTCCAAGTTTTCTTTCACGGATCCCACGTGTTTCTCAGAAAAGAACTGCTCAACACGGTAGGTAGGTAAGCTTCTGCGCTCAAGGTGTCGACTGTTTAAGGTTCCGGATAGAGTCACTTCATAGAACTTTGATTTACGGCGGCCATTACTTTCCCATAATGAATCCAAAGGATAGCTATGGCTTACCTTGCCTAAGGTGTCAAATTTTGTAGACAGTAGCGCCGCGTCCGCCATGACTCTTTTGTCTTCAACATTCACAAAATCTTCATGCACCCAACAATGCAGGTGAATTTCATAAGTGCTGATTCCATTGTCGTATGCGGCTACGCGAACACTGTCGCGTAAACTTAGATGCCCGCCATCCTCTGCTAAATCCGCTGAACGGCGAATCAACTGCGCATTAGCAAGAAAGGAACTGCTTAGAAAAGCTAAAAGGAGTAATGTTCTCATAGTGTTATCATCAAATTGCAGCCACGGATTTCACTGTTATCTAGTCGACCGTATACCTCAAATGTACCGTTTTCAAAGACTTGGCCCTGATCTGAGAGCGCTAAAAACGCACAGCTATCTACATTAGCTAAATCTATAACGTTGAGTGCTCCACGGGAACCGTTCTGCAATGGTGGTGCTAGCGGGTCGGCAATATCTCTGGTATATATCCGCATCCAAGCAGGTGGTATAAAGAGCCCTGAATCTTTGAGGTAGGCCTGACTCATAAGTTCCGTCATGCCGTATTCGCTATCTATTGGTGAGGCAGGAAATGAAGTTTTTAAGTATTGGTGCACCTCGGCGCGAATCATCTCTTTTTTGCGTCCTTTCATCCCGCCCGTTTCCATGATGCGCAATTCAGGAAACTCTATGGTGCGACCGTTGAGGTAATCGGCAAAGTCAAGAAGCCCAAAGGTTACCCCCAGCAGTAAAGTGGGTTTGCGTTCTTCGGCAAGCGCCTGGAGTACTGTGTCCAATTCTTCATGGTTATACAAGAAAAACCCGCTTCGTGTATCGTTGGATGCTTCGACCAAACCTTCGGCCATAGTTACTAAAGAGGATCCAGAGCGCTCGAGATAGGAAGGTAGTAATGCCAAAATGGTCCAATCCTCCATAGCACCATAGGCTTGTACAAAACCGACTTGGTATACGCGCTCGTAATGTGCTTTTTCACGCACATGGTGAAAGCTGGGCGTTCCGCCCGAGGTTGTGCTCGATGAGAAAGATATTTCCGGGGTCCAATTGCCACATTGAACAGAGTGATTTTTGAAAAGCTCTACGGGTAAAAAAGGTATGTCTTGAATCTTCGAGATACTCGCTGGCTCCCGACCTAAGAGCTTGCAATATTTCGCATACACAGCATTGTTCTCACACTGCCAGTGGAAGAGCTCTAATGCCTTTTGCTCAAAGTTTTGAGCGGTGATGTCGCGAAAGTCAAGCATAAAAAAACCGCGTCATTTCTGACGCGGTTCAAAATTAGGTATTGTCTTCTAGCTTACAACGAATAGCGGAAGCTCAATTTAAAGGTTCTTCCTGGTGCCCATGTGCTGAAATAAGGAGAGAAACTATTGTAGCTCACAAAAATTCGATCTCTTGTGTCGTCTAGAATATTACTCACGGCAAACCCTACTTGGTATTGACGCTCTTCACCGAAGTTTTTCAATACGTTGAAGTTCAGACTGTGGAACGGAACCTCGAAAACATCAGGGTTGTCCGCTACACCAACGATGTAGAGTTTTTCCCCTTGAACATTGTAGAAAAGACCGCCTTGCCATCCGTTCGTAGGATTGTTGTAGCTCAAGCCTGCATTAATCATATATGGGCTTTGTCCTTGCATAGGGCGTGTTTCACTAATTACCTCACCGTCTCGAGCAGATGCCACACGAGCTGCATACTCCGAAGAATCACGAGTTACCGCAGAATAAATACCGGAGAAGTTAGAATTGATCTCAAGGTGTTTCATGCCAATGAAATCAAGGTTTTTTCGTACCTCAAATTCAACGCCTGCAACGGTAGCATTACCCACGTTTCTTGGTTGGAAGTTTGATGGTGCAGCAGCGGAATAGGCAACCAATTCAATCGGATTCTGGAAGTTTTTGAAGAAACCTGAAAGAGCGACTGTTTGCCCTCCGTCAAAGAATCGCTCGTAACGGAAGTCAAGATTGTTGATTGTGGTATTTACCAAATCTAGATTTCCGATGAAGGTAATTCCTGTAAGTACATCTTCAATCTGTGCAGCACTTTTCTCCTTGAATGATGGTCTGGCAACGGTACGGAATGCACCGAAACGAAGGTTGCTGTTTTCATTGACGCTGTATATAATTGAGGCTGTAGGGAATAAGTTGAAGTTGTTCAAAACAGGTTCCCAACGGTAATCGATACCTGTTCCTGGAGCCGCTGCTTCTTGTTGGTCAACACCCGTGTAGAATTGGTCATAGCGCTCCATACGAAGTCCAACAACCATTTTAGTCAACGCATTCCAGCTGAACTCCTCATTTAAATAAGCGCTAAAGTTGCTTTGTATCCCTTGATACGCATTGTTTGCTTCATAGTTACCACTGTAATACATTCCTGCATCTGAGATGACATCCCAGGTGTAGTACTCTGAAAGAAGCTCATCGGCATTGCCGGTTAATGGATCAAGATTTCCAAGAGACTTTGCACGCAATTGGTAACGTAAAATCTCGTAATCACGATATTTGACGGTATAGCTGGCACCGTACTTACGCTTCGCATCACGTCCACGAATCTCATGCGATTTAGTAAAATCAATTCTATTAGATAGGTTGAATTCGTTTAGGTTACGCCAGATTCTATTTGGGAATCCTGTTTCACCTGGTGCAATAGCAAATGTGTTGTCCTCTGTTCTGTATGAAGTTGAACGAATGTCCTTATCGGCAATACGACTGTAAGTTGGAGCAATGCGCCAATCTATTTTAAGTGTGTTGTCTTTTCTTGAATGCTGCCCATTAAATAGCATTGAAGTAATTGAGCGCTCTGAGTATTCAAGGTTATCACGTGAGCCAACGAATGAGTTTTCAATAGACGATGTTTCAACGAATTTACCTGCGCGGCTTTCTCCATTTTGGAGGTGCATTACATTGAATCGGAATTTGTCATCAGCATCTTTAACAGAGTAGCCATAGAGGCCACTCATGAATACATTACTTACGGCTAAGGACCCTCTTTGAGTTCTATCTGCAAGCAAATTATATTCGTCGGGTTGATTTCCTTTACGGTAAAAGTTCTGCTCATAAAGTCTTGAGGTATCTCCATTCACAGCTCCGTAGTAATCGGTATTGGCTTTGTACGAGAAAGAGCCGTTGTACCCTACAGTTTTGCCATTGTCTTTTTTAATCTGATTACCACCACTTATACCCAATGAGCCATTTAAGGGCATCGTCTTGGCTTGAGCAGAAAGTACTGGTTTGAAGCTTTCTGTTAGTTCCGTAGTGATAGGATCATCTAAAGCTGGATTAGGAATACCTTCATAGATGTAATTACTCGGTAAAGGGTTATTTCTGTACCCAGCATCGAATCCTAGGAAATCTGTTGCCGATCCTTGGTACCCAAGACCTTGCACTAAATGCATGCCAGGTGTGTAGCCTAAGGATGAACTTATGTTCAAAGTCTTTTCCGTTGGGAAGTCGACCAATTCAATGTTTACTAACCCCCCAGAGAAATCTGCTGGTAAGTCTGCTGTCAATGTCTTCAGGACTACTATGTTTTGAAGAATATTGGTAGGGAAGATATCCATTTGCAAAGAATTGCGATCAGGATCAAGTCCAGGAATATCCATACTCATAAGCTGCGTCTTGGTGTAGCGATCACCTAGACCGCGCACAAAGACATATTTCCCACCTTGAATACTAACTCCGGGTACACGTGTTACGGCTGCGGCGGCGTTTCCATCACCAATACGCTTAAAGTTTTGGGCCGAAATACCATCCATAACTGTTGCCGATTTCTTTTTGACGTCCAACAAAGCACTTTCAGTGTTGCGCATTGCAGATGCCGTGACAGTGACTGTCATCAACTCATTGGTAGATGGCTTTAATCGCAGATTTTCAAAAGCAACCACTTTACCTGCCTCAACCGTCACATCTGGAATTACTAATGTGGCGAGTCCCAAAAAACTAATTTCTAAACTATACGTTCCTGGAGCGACCTGAAGCTCAAAGTTTCCATCGAAATCTGTAAAAGCAACAGCTCCCGTGCTTGGGATCTGAGCATTTGCGTAGAAAAGGGCTTCACTTGTTTCATCTTCATAAACAGTACCGCGTATGATACCATTCTGTGCAAAGATTGCTGACGAAAATACAAGTGTTAAAAAGAAAAATAGTCGTTTCATTTACCTGCGGTTATTCAAGGTGCAAAGACAACAAAAAGGCCCGAGACGGGTGTCTCGGGCCAATTAATCTTTGGTTAACTTTATGTTAAGGCCTTACGGCTTATAGAGCACCTTTTTGTGACGCGTAAGTCCAAGTAAAGACTGTCTCATCTGCACCTACTGTACCGGTAGTCGTTGCCGTGGCGAATGTAGATGGATTCCAAGTCATACCTGAGCCACTCTTATCTAGGAATACATCATCTACTGTAGTACCTGCAGAGTATCCACTTAGGTCAATTTGAATGGATGCAAAGTTCAACAAGCTGTTTGTGTAGTTGTAAGCACCACCAGTCTCATCAATCTCCCAATCACCACCGTCGGTGAATCCTTCAATCCATAAGTACTCAACTGTACCCATTGCTGAATCACGGAAATCTGCAATCTCAGCTGACATACCGTAAAGTGATCCGTTTTTAGCAGTAAATCCTGCACCAGTTGAACCTTCAGGACCATCTACTTCCATACCATGGTCAGAATCTGCACCAGCGATGTAAACGAAGTTGTCAATTGTTCCAGAGTATGCTTGGTCGATATCGTAAGCATCATCACCTTGTGCCCATACAACCAAGTTGGTTGCATCTACTGAGCCACCGAAGAATTCGATACCATCATCTACATTACCTACAACTTCGATGTGGTTAACAGTTGTTCCTGAACCAACTCCACCAAGAGTCAAACCGTTGATTTCGTTACCCTCACCTAGAAGAGTACCACCGTGACGGATCGAGATGTATTCCAAGATACCTGAGTTGTCCATATCGTCTGAACCTCCGTAGAAACCATATGTTTCGTTAGCTGGAATACCTTCTATACGTGATGGTACAGCATCAGCGGAGATGCTAGCGTTACCAAGTACAATTAGACCGCCCCAAAGACCTGCATCAGTTTCGTCTAGGTTAGTTCCCATAGTTTGACCCATTTCGATATTATCGAATACTGAAGTCATAATGATAGGAGCGAAAGAAGTACCCTTGGCTTCGATGTATCCACCTTGTGCTACGATAAGTGCAGATGCATAGGCACCTTGGCCAGAGTTTGCTTTAATGATGGTACCTGGTTCAATCATCAATGTATCGCCAGCGTCAACAACTACACGACCTTGCAATTCGTAGATACGCGCTGAAGACCAAGTTTCTTTTCCATTAATAGCACCTGATTTAACGATAGTTGATGGCGCATTGAAAGGACCAGCAAAATCATCATGATTACCATTTTTTGCTGTAAGTGTCCAAGCAAAGTCAGAAGCGTTAGCTCCAACTGTTGGTTCAACAACAACTGATCCTGGTAGACCATTAGCAAATGCTCCTTGACCTGATTTGTCAAGATAAATTGAGATAGCAGACATGTTACCGGCGTTCAAGTGCGCGGTATTGATTTCAACGTTTACGAAGTTCAACATACCGTTAGAGTAGTTGTAAGATGTCGTAGAATCGTCCAATTCGAAATCAGAAGATTCAGAGAAACCGAAGAAGAATACGTTCTCAACGTTACCCATAGCACCGTCGCGGAAGTCAGCGTATTCGCCGTTACCACCCATCAAGGTTCCGTTTTTCAAGGTGAACATTCCAGTAGCTGTTCCTTCTGGACCATCAATCTCTAGACCGTGGTCAGAGTCGTCACCTGCTACATATACAAAATTATCGATTGTACCCGAGTATGCTTGATCAATATCAAATGCATCATCGCCTTGTGCAGTCACACTAACATTTGTTGCATTTACAGTACCACCAAAGAATTCAACCCCATCATCCAATGTGGCAAATACTTCAATGTTGTTTACTGTTGTACCTGAGCCAACACCACCGAAAGTGATACCGTTAATCTCGTTTCCATCACCGATAAGTGTACCACCGTGACGAACACTTACGTACGAAAGAGTACCAGAGTTGTCAGTTGCGTCGGTACCTCCATATACAGCCCATGGCTCGTTAGCTGGAAGACCTTCAATTAATGCCTCTGTTGCATCAGCAGAGATAGGAGCGCTACCCAAAACGATCAAACCTCCCCAAAGACCTTTATCAGTCTCGTCAAGGTTAGAACCGTTGCGTTGGCCTACATTAATATTATCTAATACGGAAGTCATTACGATTGGGCTTTCTGCAGTACCTTGAGCATTCAACATACCACCTTTACCAACAATCAAACATGAAGCATTAGCTCCATCACCTTCTTTACCTTTAATAATTGTACCAGCTTCGATGGTCAAAGTTGCACCATCACCTACTACTACACGACCGTTCAAGATGTAGATTGAATCGGCAGACCACGTTTCGCTTGTAGCGATAACACCGGCCTTTGGCACTTCGATTGAAGGGTCTACCGGATTTGGATTAGGATCAGTTCCGCCACATGAAGCTAGAATAGTTGCAGCTGCGGCAAAAGCAAATAATTTGTTGAATTTCATTTTGTGCGTCGTTTTGTTTGTTTTAGACATTGCAAATGAAGGGGACTCTTGTAAACTGAATCTTAATTCCGTGTCAACTTTAGTTTGACTAAGCGCTAAAGTGCTTTAAGTGTTTGTTAGAGTGGTATTGACTTAAGGTTAAGTTTTTTATTGACGTTCTATGGTTTGAATAGTTTTACATCTTTGCCGTAAATTGTGTCATATGGATAACTCGAACATAAAAATCCTTTTAGTAGATGATGAGCCAGATATTCTGGACTTCGTTAGTTACAATCTGAAAGCAGAAGGTTATAAAGTAAGTACTGCATCTAGTGGAAAAGCGGGTGTGGCGAAGGCTAAAGAATTAAAGCCTGATTTGATTTTGTTAGATGTAATGATGCCCGAAATGGATGGCATTGAAGCATGTGATCAGATTCGAAAGTTGCCGGGTTTAGAAAACAC
>CAJXTR010000066.1 GCA_913060465.1 uncultured Cryomorphaceae bacterium
TTTGAACAATACCGCCCATGTTATCGTAGGTCATGCTAACGGAATAGGATTCCGGTCCTGTGGCTCCCTGCCAATCTCCCGTTGCATTTGTTAAGCGATTCAGGCCGTCGTAAGCATACAGATTGTGGTATCCACCTCCTAAATTGTTGTAAGGGAAATTCACATGAGCGGCTGCGTTATTGATCTCAATAATGTTCCCTGCTCCTGTATAGTCAAATGTTTTGGATATCATCCCTTGTGCCATACCTGTGCTATTTAAAGCAGAAGTCAAGGCTGTGACCTCATTTAAGCGCAATGTGTTGGCATTATAATCAAATGTGGTCTTGGTTCCGTTACCATACTCCATGTAGGTGCGGTTTCCGTACTGGTCATATCCCAACTGTTCCACATATACCTCAGAAGGCGCAGAAAGTACTGTATTACCCAAATCATATCCGTTAATTCGGAATAAATCCCCGCCGTAGCCGTGGAAGTAGCGCACCTGTTCACCATCCGGATAGGTCATCTTCAAGATTCTACCCCAACTGTCGTATTGGGTTTTCGAAGTAAACGACTGAATTCCCACATTAGGAATGTCTATCTCACGGGTATGGACAGCCACGTTTCCTAATTCATCATAGTTCATTTTCTCTACCAGCACAGGTGCTGTGGCCAATCCCTGAGCAATCTCAATAACTCGACCAGCGCCGTTTATACCGTCACCACGAGAACCATAGGTGTAAGAAATATCATTCAAGTCCCCGCTAGTAGGATAGCTGATATCAGTAAGCCTTGAATAATTGTAGTCGTATTCAACCATTTGACCGTTAGCGTTCGTGGTTGACACCACTTGTCCTAACATATCATATTCTGTTGTGGTGGTTCCTCGATCCGGATGCACTTCCTGGATCACCCTACCAAAATTATCGTAGGTAAATGAGGTGGTTTCACCATCCACACTTTGGGTCGATGTCAGTTGCCCCAACACATCGTAGAAGAACTCCGTCTCAACATTCGCACTATTGGGATCTGCCACTGTATATCTCTGTTGACCACGAGCATCTACATAGGCCTTGTTTTTTCTTCCATCTGGATCTTTAGAAGTAGTGACAAAATAATCGTCGCTACTTTTAGTTTCCCATCCATACGCAACAGTAGCCGTGTAACTTCCCGTACCTGCAGCATCAGGGCTGCTCACAGAAACAGCACGTCCAAGGTGATCATAACTAGTGGTGGTTGGACTAATAGAGCTCAATGTTCTATTAAATCGTAATAATGGAAATACGGTTTCATCATTTTGCTCGCTCACAGATAGATACTGACTCGTGGGTAACCCGCGTACATCTATTTTTGTGGCGCCAGATACTTGACGACTTTCAACCTGCTCCAGACCGTTCCAGAGAGAAATATCTTTTTTCACCTGAACTGCTCTCCCTAAACCATCAGTAAAAGTAGCCGTCATCAAATGGTTTTTACTGGTCTCCATAGTGGCGACCCACATACCTGAATTATAGGTATATTCTTTAATTCCGGGATTGGTAACAACGTCGTCATTAATTCCGCTTACATAATTCGCGTTCGAAGCATCTCCCTGGTCTTGGTAATGATAGGTTACGGCCACAGGCACCCTGTCTTCCCAAGTCGCAGATTCCGGATGTCTACCTTGAGGGAAATACTGATACCTAATAGTGAAGTCATACGGGTTGCCGTGATCCTCTTTTGGTCCTAGTATCTTTTCTATTCTAAAGAAATCATCATAGGTATATTGAATCTTATTACCATTCAAATCTTCAGAAGTCAGAACCTGTCCAGTTGAATAATCATATGTAGTTTGAGTATAGTCACTAAAGGCATTTTCAACCTTAATAGGATACGTATGTACTACAATGTCGTAGGTGACATTAACCGTGTCACGCTGAGCGGACGCATTTTCAGGTCCCGTCATTTTGGTGATGTTGCCATAAGTATCGTAGTCATAGTCACTCTGAGCGAAATCAGTGGTATTTAGGTACCTCCTCAACTCTTTCGCGGCCAAGGAACCTGAAGTCAACTGCTGAACCTTCGAATGACGCAGCATATTGTTCGAGGAGACCACCTGCTTGTAAACCTTATGTTCTTTAATCTGCCCAGTTCTGCCTGCCGCGTTGCTAGGAGTAAAATACGTCATTGTGGAAACCAAATCATCCGAAGTACCAATCTCACCATCAAGTCCACCATCAATAGCCTTCGTTACATTCATGTAGCTATCGTACTCCAATTTCTGACTTTGGGAAAAAGCTGTACTTCCCCCAATTACTGGGTTTTGAATACTTACAGTAGAGTCCATGGCAATAAAGACTACTAAGTCTTCCGCCAAAGTATCCACCCAAAGCTCATTAGTGACATCTACCTGCCCCTGGCTAGTACCAGTGGTATGAATGGGGTAAACCTTAATCCTGTTGGTAGCACGACTAACAGTCTCCCAATAGCCCACACCAGTGCCTTGTGCAAATCCATAAGTCTGGATTGGGACAGCACCATAGTAAGCGTATTGTCGATTCGCAACGGTCCCATTGCTAGTCGGAGCACGATGTACAACCACGCTTCTATTCAATCCTCCAGGTGATACCGTTTCTACCTTGGTGAAGTACATAAACGCCCTATTTCTTCGAGAGTAAATACCACCGTCATAGTTGAACACCGTTGTAAAAGAATCCGTTCCGTCTATATCATTATTCGAGTCGTCTTGAAGATCAAAACCATCATCAACCGTAACCGTCTTCAACACCCACTTGCTGTTAGGCATATCCCAATACGTAGAATCGTCATTAGCATTTTCCATTTCAATCACATTGGGATAAGTGCCGTATTTGTTTCCTACTAGATCGTAGGTCAGCTCGAAAGATCCGCCTAACGGATTGGTAACCCTTTTCAATCTATTGACATTTGGGTTGTTGTTAGTCCAAATATCTATGAGGCCAAGTGCGCCTAAATCCACAGGGTCGCCTTTATCTGGCTCAGCATTTCTCATAAAGTCCGTGAAACCATCCCCATTTATATCCGCAAATAAATAATGCACCCGTTGCATCCCTGTAGTAAGATTAAAACCTAGCGTTACTGCTTGCTTCCACTCTAAGAATGGCCATTTAGACGGTATAGATTTCAACGGAAAGGTCTTGGTATAACTACCCGACACACCGCCCGAATATGACTTGCTGAACACTTTTGGATTATACCCGAAATCATCCTTAGAATAGGTAACGTACTTGGTTCCTGTATTCACCTTTATGTATGGTACTGAATCCGAAGAAAAGAAGATTTGGTCTTGAAGTCCATCACCATTAATATCAACATAGCTTCTTAATCCTCTACTTGAACTACCACTCAATCCAGCACCAAACCCATAGCTATTAATGTCATTAGAGTAATCCGGTGTACTCACAGAGAAAGAAACACCTATAGATTTAGCGAGATCTTCATAATCTAAAGTGGAAAAATATCTTGCGTTTGTATCTAAACCATAACCGGTATTTAGATGAACATACAGATTCTTGTTTCCATCCTTTCTGATGTAATCTGAGAGTCCGTCTCCATTTACATCCATCCATCCAAATTCTTTTGTGGTCGTGCTAACCGTTCCTCCTAGTCCTTCAATTGGAATTGGAATATTAGCTTCTGTATTTCGCGTATTGTTTGCTTTTACTTTCGTTGCAATGTCATTGGTAATATCTGGAATTCCAGCAAGCCTTAACCCCACAGAATTACTACGAGTTTTATCTAGACTGAATGAAGTACTGTCAATCCGTATTGAATCTGAAAATCCTCCCAAAGCGTTCGAATAGATAATGTGAATACCTCTATCATTGGACTTCTTAGTGATTAACTGGTCAGGGAACCCATCACCATTTAAATCAAAAAAATCAATCTTTCCTCGACTAAAAAATAAATCCTTCTGGTTTAAGGAACTAGTCAACGAAATACGACCTTTTCTTTGGGCACTGGATAACCCCTTTGATCTGTTCCATGATCCTGTAAATGATGTACTCTTTCTCTGTCCTCCAACTGCATTGTATTGACTAACAATATGTGGAATATCATTACTTAGCTCAGGAAGGGTATTCTGACCCACATAACCCGGTGCAGACCTCGTTTCCGCAACAAAAATGCTGCGATCTATGTGCGTGTAACGATCTTGATGTAGCGTTCCATCAGGCACAATACTACTTATCCCTCTGGACTCACCATCGATTGTGGAGCCCAATGAATAAAGCAGACTATCCATTTCAACTTCTTCTTTTCTAAGTGGGAGCAAGGGTAAAAACTTCTGGCTAAACACACTGTATTTGTCACTCATTGTCTCGAGACCCGTAGTGTCAAAATCTGTTGTTTCATCATCCAAGCCTAATCCACTTGGTGTATAGATACTGTCCACACTTTTGTACAACCCAAGATCACTTAAATTAATCTTCCCTTCTGTAGAATCCTGCCACGCAAACTGTCCCCAATTCAAATAGTTATGACCTAAAACCCCAGTTAAATTATTTGAAAATACCGTAGCTCCATCTATGTTGATTTCATCCGTTGCTCCTGAAATCTCTAAATCGTACTTTCCATATATCTTTAGGAAGTCTGCCAACTTTTTATTACTCGTATAGTATTCAACAAAAAGGTTGGTGTGCCCTGTTAAATCCGCTCCTGAGAATGTCACCGTAGAGCCTCCAGATTTAAATCCTATTAAATCTGTTTCAAATTTCACCTTTCCTATTAGTTTAGAATCCGCTTTAACGACCATAATACCAACTAGACCAGAAGGAAGACCCCAAGAAGTATATGAGGTTTTCCGTTTTACCTTAAGGGTTGTTGCGTTTTGGTATATGCTTGCAGTAATATCCTTTGGATCGTTGTACTTTCTCAAGTTATTATACATACCGTAATGCACAACAGGATAAATGGTATCATAGCTATTGTACAAGTATGGTCTCCAGTCCACACTTTTCCAATCTATGTTACTTGAAGAAAGAACGGAAAAAGAAACATAAGCCTGACCAACACTTATTAAACTGTCATGATCTAGAGATAAGGGCCCGAAGGACGTCGAGTTAATTAATGTCGTTGTGTTTGCTGAGGCCGTGGCTGAAGCTACATGAAGTGACTTAAATCCAAGAGAATCCTGCCCATAGTGGTTAATGAAAAACAGCAAATCATCAGAAGGATTATTTACTGAAACGCTGGGCATCCCCACTGAATAAGTCTCGCTTAGCGACAACGAAACCCCACCTTGAGCGCTGAGCTTAAACCCATCACTACTAGAGTTGTTGTACCAATCGATTCCATCTGGACCTATAGCCGAATCACTAGAATATTGAATATGTGGGTTGATATTTACTTCGTCTTCAATTCCATTTGATCTAGGACGTAACCTAAAAAACAACACTTCCCCAGAATCAACACTTGTGGTCGACAGTATATTCGTGGTAGACGAAATAGTGCTAAATGATCTAACAAATGAACTGCTTGTTCCATTAGCCTTTTGAATACCATAACGAACATAATCATCAGAATTACCAACAAATGAAATGGTATCGTAAATCAAAATTGTTCCTGCCTTAGGAGCAGTCCATGATTTGACAACTTCGGCAAACATAGTAAAGTCATCATTAGGTTCATAGTTGAGTTCACGGCCTTTAATTACTGGAGAAGGAGTATGCTCACTTGAACTTGAGAAGGACATTTTATTAGTACTTAAATTATAATTGCCAAATGCAATCCATAACTTTTCACCTCCATCTTCCTTTTTGGGATTCAATATGTCTATAATCCCATCTCGGTTGTAGTCCAAAAAGTAGACATCATGGTTATTCCAAGCCTTATTAAATGAGATACCAAAATCCATAGGCAACCAATCATATCCATGCAGATCTAAACCAAAATTCAAGGTGTTACTATAGTTTCTATTGTATGTCCATAGATTATCCAATGGCTGAGTAGAGCCTAAAGAGATAGAGTCTCCTGAAATCGTTAGCTTACGATAATACACCTTGCCCCATAAATCTTTTTTCACAACATCCAAGAGACCATCTCCATCAACATCAATCAATGAAGAGGTTGCTCGGCTACGAGAGTAATTCCAGGCCACATTCCCTCCAATCGTCCCTGCCTTACTTGCTTTACTTTGTGCATTAGTTATGGCATCATCAGCAGCAATACCAGCTTTAATTGAAGCATCATCATTAAAGTCTATTGAATTTGCAATCCGCCCTCGTAAGGTTGCAGCTTCTTCAGCTGTTAAAGTTGAAACTAAACCAATCCCATATCTGCCCGAAATCGAAAACCCCATATTTGTCGTGGTTCCTAGAGGAGATTTACCTGTATAATAATCACGATTACCCTCACCTTTAATCAATTTCATGAGATCCGTATTCTCCATTGCCGATTCTCTAGAAACCGTTACTATATCCAATGAATTATCTCCTCTGACGCTGTCTTTATATACTTCACCAGGAAGTTGATAATAATCCAAGTCGTGAACAGTAAACACCTTACCACTCCTCACTTCAGCAATAGTGGCAAGCAAATTTTTATAGAACGCCCCCTGCGTATAACCCAGTTGATAGTGCTTGACCTCCGTTCCGTTGTATTTGATTACTACTTTATCCAACGTTTCAATATCCGCGTGTGCAGACCCAAGTCTATTTGACACCTGTCCATCTACCCTGTAGTTAGAAGAACTCCAAGTCTTTAAAGCAAATTCAACCGAGTATTTACCTGGATCAGAGTCATGTCCTGTATATGTGATTTTTTCTAAAACCAAGGCTGTCGCGCCGTCTACAATATCGTTTCCAGTGGTGGTGTATGACTTTGCCGTGTATTCATAGGTCATGTAGTTGCCCCACTTATCAATCACCTTGGTCAATTTCCAGTCCACAGTGTGGCCTTGCGCATTTTTAAGCACTGAGCCCGCATTCTGAGAAGTTCCGTCCGTAGTTCCATAGTATTGCTTGGTTCCCTCTGAATCCGTAATTACCCAGAAATAACCAGAGGTCGATGTCCCTTTTCTTTCTATTGTTTTGTAAGAACGAGTATTCTGCTCAAAAAAGCGTACCGTACCTGACGTGCGCGCATACATGGGAGCTCCTGTAGAATCGTTGTATTGCGTAAATGTTCTATGCGGCAAATAGTTACCAGGATAAACCAAATGGTTCCCTCCATATGAGTATAATTCTGTTTCATAGTTAGGGTCAAACCTAGGCACCCCCCATCTGGTATCAATAGATATCGATGGAGCAGACAGATTCCATCCATATCCTACCCAAGAAGAGCCACCTTCGTTTGAGTATGTCAATGTTAAAGAAGGCTGCATACCGTTTCTACCCGCAGGAATTTCTAACGGATAAGAAATACTAGCAGCGCCTGAAGCGTTCGCCGTTGGCGGCTGCATAAGATTCATTCCGGTTGCCGGATTAGCTGCATCTAGCCCTGAAATGCTAGTTGGTACAAACCCTGATGCCTGGGGCATTTCAGGGTTTTGGAGAACACCGGCTACGTAATCCGTTTCTCCAACACTAGGAGCCGTCATGGACTGAGTCGCTTCATCAAAACGGCATCCTGGTACGATTGCCCATTGATTCATTTGACGATCGAAGTAATACAAGCGCACTTCATCCAATCCCGTTCCTGCAGGAAGTCGATCTTTATCTATTTGCACCGTGATGAAAGCCGCTGCTGCCCCTGACCCAAATGCAGAAGGACCCGTTGATAGCAATCGATAGCCGTCCGCTCCCATGGTAACGTTGAACTTATCAGTTCCAAATGAGGGCATATCATCTGCATCAAGTGCCGCTACCGAAAAATGCAAAGCTCCACCTAGATTGAAGAATCCTCTACGATCTAGTTGAAGGGGCTTGAAGGAGGTCATTTCCGGAGCTTGTCCCTCAAATTTGGACACTGGAGTAATCCGCACATTCTGAACCTTTGCCCCAGCATTTAGCCTTGAAGGGAGTGTAAAATGAACCTTATTCTCACCAACTCTAACATCATCACTCAATATGCGCTCATGAGCAGTAGACCAGCTTTGTGAAGCTTCCAAACGGCCTTCGCGGTACGTTGATCCGTAATTCACACTTTTCGGAATTGATGCTCCCGAAGCAATTCCGTACACCTCATACGAAAGGATGTAATCTTCCTCTAACTTCTCTTGAATTTGTAAAGTAAACACATCATCTGAAGGATTGTTAGTAGGGTCATTCTTACTTACCCCAATAAGAGCTATGCCTTCGGCGTACACAGAGTAATTAGAAACTGGAACCTCAGGAGCCGATTCTGCATCCAAAAACATAGGATACGTGAATTCTTCTACAGGCTTTTCATTAATCTTCACGGTTCCGGTCATCAACACTCCTTCCGTTTCCAAAGAGAATGGTGACAATCGATTTTGGATGGTCCCTGAAAGCGCCAATACATCGGGTGCTACTATCGAAAATGCCATTAACAAAGCGAACGAAGGTGTTCTGAATCTATTTAAGCCCACCTTTTGGGCGTGAATGGCAGTGAGAAGTGTTTGGATACTTTTCATAACTTAAGTGGTGTAAGCGGTTTATTGGATGATGATCTGTGTTGAAAGGGTACCGTTCTCAAGTTCACACTGAACAGTATACGTGCCTGAAACAAGGAACCTGTAGCTCCAATTAGGGTCAGACGATTCTTTCTGAGCAATTAATCGACCGTCCCCTGAATAAATTGAATAACGAACAAGCTTTTCGTCTCCTTTTAATTCGAAGTGAACTTCACTGCCTGCTTTGGCAGGATTTGGATATACATTTAACACGTTGTTTGTGGCTAATCGATTATCCTTCACATTTTCTTTTACCGACCAAGTAGAATTGCTCGTACAGGCACACTCCTTACCGAGTTCAAAACCACTGAGTGCTAGCAGCCCATTCGCGTTGGACAAATGCAACTCATAACTACCTTTCGATAGTCCGCTGACTTCAAAACTTGAAGACGAAATTGATTGAACTTGCTCCACTCCCTTAACATTTCTAATAATCAATTGAGCGGGTAACAAATCTCCAGACATATACGCCTGCACGGATCCTCCA
>CAJXTR010000067.1 GCA_913060465.1 uncultured Cryomorphaceae bacterium
AGGGTTATTGGTTTATTCAAAAGTGCACCATATTTCATGCTCTAGTGTTATATTTGTGTGCAAACGTATTTGTAACATGTTTAAAAAACATAATTCACACACCTTTTTTTGGCTCTTATTGACGTGTCTAATAACCTCAAAATCAGGATATAGCGAGGGTTTTGTATCGTGGTTTTCTACATCAGAACGCGCTATTCACAGAATTAGTGTTTTAAACGGAAATCACGTTGTGTTTTATGAAAATCACACAGATACTTTACCTGATTTTAAGATAAATTACCCTAGCGAAGGTCTTCGCTTAAATATCCGTGGTCACATGTATCCTATTGGGGATCGCATGTTAGCAGTTTTCGGCGGAAGTGGTGCGGTCTTTAATGTCGACACAGTGAACGAAGAGATCAGTAAAATTGATCGTACAATGTTTGCAGGGTATAATTTCGACGCATATAGTTTTGAAAGAAAGGACACTATATTTTCTTTCGGAGGCTATGGGTTTTGGGTAGAAAATAACCTTTTGACGTATTACTCTGAAGTTCGTAAGGAATGGAGTGTGTATTCCGCCGGTACGTTTCCTCCATATAATCCTGATTTTACGGGGGAGCGTTCCTACAAGTTCTCTTTTTATGACCGTTCTATAGATAAGTTGTTTGTATTGAGGCAAAGTGTTTTTTACAGTTTCGATTTTCGTACAAATGAGTGGGAGAGACTGGGTCAGGTTCATGTCGATGATCTTTTTGCGGAGAAAGAGAAGTTCGCGCAAAGCATGGCGCACAGGTTGAACGACAGTACCGTGATGCTCTTTGGTGGATCGAGAACCTACTATGTTATTCCAAAGTCTAATATTATTTACGATGTAACGTTGCCAAACGGCTTAAACACGAACGGACAACGTACTCAAAACAAGTTTGGGTTTGATTGTGGATATGATTTAGAAAATGAGATTTTAATCACAAAGTTCTCAGATAAGCTCCCCCAGGGTTACTTGTGGGAATTCGTGAATAGAATACCTAGGAAATACAACTACGAATCGCCCTTATATGATCGAGTGTTTTTATCTACTCAAGCGAAATTGAACTTGGCACTCTTTGCATTTTTATTGCTTGGTGGATTCCTGACTTTCAAAATCAGAAATGCTTATTTGAACCGCCGTTCTCAATATTACTCTGAGGAACAATGGAATTTTATCCAAGCTATCGATAAGAAAGCGCTTTCCACAGATGAGTTGAATTCTATTTTGAACTTAAATGATTCTTCTTGGGAAGTTCAGCGCCGTAAACGAAGCGAGTTTATTAAGAACATGAACGAGCTCAGTTTGAACCAACTAGGTTGCGAGTTGGTGGAGCGTAAACGATCACCTGAGGATAAACGTCAAGTGGTATACACCATGAATGGCGATGCAAAGAGCAAATTGGCACGATTGATGTAATACGCATGTCCTAACCTAATTAGTGATATGAAACGAATCATTTTCGTCTTTGCTTTGGCCTTTCTGGCCCAAGGTGTTTCCGCCCAAAGCCGTTGGGGATTGCGCACGGGATTGAATTACAGTTTAAATGGTATTGAATTGAACCAAGCGTTGAATTCAGCTCAAGGAATCTTTGAGGGCCAAACCCAGGATGATGGCTACCACCTCGGTCTTTTCGGGCGCCAGTTTTTAGGTGACCAATTATTTGCTTCAGGAAGTTTAATCTACGGTAAGGACATGCAGTTCATAACGCATACCGTTAATGGTCTGTCGACGAATGCACGTTTTGATAACCAATTTTTACAACTCGACGCCGGTCTAGGTATCCGATTATTGAAAACCGCTCGCGCGGAAGGAGGAATTCATTTCATCAATGCTATCGGAAATACGGCCTACAGCCAAACATTCGAATCACCAAGTGCAGGCTACAACCTAGCATTAGGTGTTGATTTATGGAAGCTAAGCTTTGATCTCACCTATTACGGTTCGCTTCAAAATCACCAAGGTGATTGGAACGGTATTCCCTTAAGTTATGAGCGTTCTCAGTTGATGTTGAGCGTTGGAGCCAAACTTTAATTCTGAGAATTTGATTTTTGGCACGGTACTTGTGTAATAAAAAACGTGCGTCACTAAATTGAGTGTAAGCGAGTAATTCATATTTGACGCGACATGGTTTTGTTCAACGAGCCTCTCCGTACCCCGGTGAGGCTCGTTTCTTTTATACCACCTTGAATCCAGCCGAACCTAGGCCATCAACCTTCACTTCAACCTCCTCTGTTTCTAATATAAAATGTGCGGCTGTTGCTGCGCCTGCGAGCACGGTCATCCCAGCTTTCAATGGGATATTGTATTGATGCGCCAAGCGTGTAGCTGCGGCTAATGCTTCAAAAGGATTGTCCAAGATGGCGTCGCTATTTCCTTCGGCAACTGCAGTGCCATTAAAGAATTGGACCATATCTAAACCGTTTAAGCCTAATGGAATTTGACACCAGGGACCTACGGCATAACCGCAAGAACTGCAATTGTCCGCGACCACATCTTCTAAAGAGAATTTAAAATTTTCATAGCGCGAATCAATGACTTCGACTGCTGCCGCCACACCATCTACATACTCCATTACCTCGTCCACACTCAAGGCGCGGTCGATGTCTTTGCTCAATCGAAAGGCAATTTCCGGTTCTGCGCGCGGGTGAATGCACTTACCACGCTCTAGAGGTGCTTCGTTGGAAATATGCATATCAGCGGTGAGCTGGCCAATGATCATATCATCAACACCCATTTGAACCATTTTTGCTCGTGATGTGAATCCCATTTTCACGCCAACAATAGAATGACCTTCTGCAACGCGCTCCGCAATAAGCTCATGTTGTATGCGGTAGGCATCGTCTAGGGTATAGGTCTGTTCCGTTGAAAATTGTGCTCTCGGGGTTTGAGTTCGCGCACTTTCGTGCAAGGATTTTGCCCAGGCTTTGTGGTCCATAGGTTAAAGTTTTATGCAAATGTTTTTGGGTTCAGTAAAGAATCTCAGGGCTTCGAAACCGCCCTCACGCCCTACACCGCTTTTTTTAACGCCACCGAATGGCGTTCTCAAATCTCTCAACAACCAGCAGTTTACCCAGATAATTCCAGCGTGAAGTTTTGCAGCTACGCGATGGGCCGTGTGTAGGTTAGTGGTCCAAACCGTGGCAGCTAAACCGTAGTCTGTCCCATTTGCCAAAGCCAATGCTTCCTCTTCCGTATCGAAGGGGGTAAGCGTCACCACAGGACCGAAGATTTCTTCTTGGTTGGTACGACAAGTAGGGCTCAAATTCTCAAAAACGGTCGGCTCAATGAAGAATCCGTCTTTGCAGCGGCCTTCGAGGTTCACAGGATTGCCTCCAGTCAATAAATTTCCACCCTCATCCAGGGCCAAGTTGATATAAGAGAGTACTTTTTCGAAGTGATCTTTGCTGACCACCGCGCCCGTGCGGGTTCCTTCCTCTAACGGGTCGCCCACGGTGAGCCCTTTCACACGCTCTACAAACGCTGTCTTGAACTTCTCATAGATGGGGCGTTGCACGTAGATGCGTGAACCGCAAAGACAAATTTGTCCCTGGTTTGCAAAGGCAGCGCGCACGCTGGTATTGACGGCTTCTTCGAAATCACAATCGGCAAATACCAGATTTGCATTTTTTCCGCCGAGTTCCAAACTCAACTTCTTAAACATAGGTGCAGCAACTGCAGAAATAGCCTTGCCAGTCGCTGTTCCTCCGGTAAATGAAATCACTGGGGTATTTGGGTGTTCAACGATGGCAGCTCCAACCTCGGCACCAAGACCGTGAACGATATTAAGGACGCCTTTTGGGAACCCTACCTCGTCCAAAATCTTACACAGCAGGTATGCCGTTGCCGGCGTAACCTCTGAAGGTTTGGCAACAACCGTGTTTCCCGAAGCCAAGGCTGGCGCAATCTTCCAAGTAAATAAATACAAGGGCAAATTCCATGGTGAAATGCACCCCGCTACCCCGATAGGTTGACGTAGGGTATAGTTAAACCCGCCTGCACCCATGTCGTGGGTCTCGTAGGCATCGTGAAGGATGGCGGTAGCGTAGAATTTAAAATTGTCGCGGGCTCGGGGAATGTCCACGGTTTGCGCGAGTTTTAATGGTTTCCCATTGTCTATACTTTCAGCAAGTGCGAGCTCATCTAATTGGGCCTCGATGGCATCCGCAACCTTCATCATCCATTGACTACGCTTCGCCGCAGGTAAGTCACGCCAAGCCGGAAAGGCCTCTTGAGCAGCCTCAACGGCTAATTCAACGTCTTTTTTATTGGATTTTGGAATGGTCCCATAGGCCTGTCCGGTCGCTGGGTTGGTATTTGTAAGCACTTGCCCATCAACGGGTTCGAGGAACTCACCTCCGATGTAATTCAGGATCTTCATAGCTTCTGTTGTAGCACTACGAATATAAGGAAGCATGCGCAGGGAGAAATGCAGTCCGATTTTCTTAAATTGACATCCCAAAGCAAACACTCATGTCGGTACCAAAACCCTTTAATTTTCAGAAGTGGCTTGAAGAGAACAGAGACCTCCTCAAACCACCGGTGGCGAATAAAAATCTAACACCTGAAAGCGACGATTACATCGTAATGGTCGTGGCAGGTCCCAACGCACGTAAGGACTACCACTACAACGAAACGGAGGAATTCTTCTACCAATTAGAAGGAAACATCACCGTAAAGGTCCAGGTGGATGGTGAAGCGCATGAACTTCATTTAGGCCCCGGCGACATGATGACTGTTCCTGCAAAAATTCCACACAGTCCTATTCGACATGAGGGTAGCATAGGCCTTGTGGTAGAGCGCATCCGTGAAGGCCGAGGCTTTACCGACGGTCTATTGTGGTACTGTGACCATTGCAATACAAAGCTGCACGAAACGTATTTTGAGTTAAAAAACATTGAAACAGATTTCTTACCTCGCTTTAAAGAATATTACGGATCGGAAGAACACCGCACCTGTTCCAATTGTGGACATGTGATGGAGACGGACCCTAGATTCGTATAAATTATGTGTCAGGTAACATCAAGAAACTTTACGGTAGATATCCATACGCACATTCTGCCCGAACATATTCCAAACTTTCGCGAGCGCTTCGGTTACGGAGGCTTCATCAATTTAGATCATCACGTGCCGTGCCGCGCCCGGATGATGAAGGATGGGGAGTTCTTCCGCGAGATTGAGGATAATTGCTGGTCGCCAGAGGCACGCATAAAAGAATGCGGACACCACCATGTTGATGTCCAGGTGCTTTCCACCGTGCCGGTGATGTTTAGCTATTGGGCCAAACCAGAGCACGCTTTGGAAGTGAGCCAATTCCTTAACGACCACATCGCAGAAATATGCCAGCGCTATCCGGACAGATTTGTTGGTCTCGGTACCTTACCTATGCAGGCGCCAGATCTTGCTATTCAAGAGCTTCGTCGATGCAAAGACATCGGTTTAAAAGGAATAGAAATAGGCACCCACATTAATGATTGGAACCTAGACGCCCCTGAAATCTTTGCTGTTTTTGAAGCCTGTCAAGACCTCGATATGGCGGTCTTCGTTCACCCATGGGATATGATGAGTAAAGAAAAAATGCCAAAATACTGGTTACCATGGTTGGTGGGTATGCCGGCAGAAAGTTCACTCGCTATTTGTTCCATGATTTTTGGTGGTGTGTTCGAACGCCTCCCCAACCTACGCGTGGCCTTTGCGCACGGCGGTGGATCCTTTCCAGCGACCTTGGGCCGAGTACAGCATGGCTTCGACGTTCGCCCCGATTTATGTGCCGTAGATAACAATGTTAGTCCTCGCGATTACATGGGTAAATTTTGGCTCGACTCCTTAGTCCACGACCCGAAGATGCTCCAATACATTGTGGAGTTGGTGGGTGAGAATCGCGTTGCCCTTGGAACGGATTATCCCTTCCCTCTTGGGGAGCTTCAACCAGGAACATTAATCAACGGAATGCCTTGGAGCCATGAGCGAAAAGGCAAGCTTTTACACGGAGCAGCCCTCGAGTGGCTGAACATGGACCTCACTCAATTTATCTAAGATGAAAAAGGGTGGGATTGCTGTGGTATTTTCAATAATTTTGACCCCTCACACACGCCCTCTATGAGTGATCCAATAAAACATGAATGTGGTATCGCATTCGTGCGTCTTAGAAAACCTCTCGAATACTACGTTGAAAAATACGGAACGGCTTTTTACGGCCTGAACAAGATGTATCTCCTCATGGAGAAGCAGCGCAACCGCGGCCAAGACGGTGCCGGTCTTGCGAACATCAAATTGGACACTGATCCAGGTACTCGCTACATCTCGCGCTACAGAAGCGTCGACACCAACAGCATTGGCGACATTTTCGGCAAGATTCAAAAGCGCGTTGCAGAGGGCATTAATGGAGACTTAGACAAACTCAAAGACGTGCCTTGGTTGAAGCAAAACTTACCTTTTACCGGTGAGGTTTACTTAGGTCACTTGCGCTATGGTACCTACGGCGGAAACACCATCGAGGCGTGCCACCCGTTCCTTCGCCAAAACAACTGGCCTACACGCAATTTGATTGTTGCGGGGAACTTTAATATGACCAACGTGGACGAGCTCTTCAACGAGTTGGTCGAGTTAGGTCAACACCCAAAAGAAAAAGCGGATACCATCACCATCATGGAGAAAATCGGTCACTTCTTAGACGAAGCGAACGACGACCTCTACTACCAGCTCAAGGATGAGGGTTACTCGAAGAAACAAGCGACAGAGGAAATCTCAAAGCGCCTGAACGTTGCAGATATCCTTCGTCGTGCTTCTAAAAAGTGGGACGGTGGTTACGCTATGGCCGGTATGATGGGACACGGTGATGCTTTCGTACTCCGTGATCCGGCAGGAATTCGCCCAGCCTTCTACTACTACGACGATGAGATTGTTGTGGTTGCCTCAGAGCGCCCGGTAATCCAAACTGCGATGAATTTGCCAACGGATGCCGTTCAAGAATTGCCCCCAGGTTCGGCTATCATCGTGAAAAAGTCAGGTGATGTAAGCATTGATTCCATCAAAGACCAATTGCCATATAACGCCTGTTCTTTCGAACGTATTTACTTCTCTCGCGGTAACGATAAAGACATTTACAACGAGCGCATAGAATTGGGCCGCCGCCTTATTCCAAAAATCTTGGACAAGGTTGAGGGTGACGTTGATAATACCGTCCTCTCGTTCATCCCGAACACCGCTGAGGTCAGTTTCTACGGCATGGTTAAGGGAATGGAAGACCATTTCAATGCCTTGAAGTTTGAGAAGATTCAAGCGCTTACAAATCCAACACCTGAATCTTTACAGGAAATCCTAAACACGCGTCCTCGTGTAGAAAAGGTGGCTTGGAAAGATGTAAAGCTTCGCACCTTCATTACAGAAGATAGCTCTCGCGATGATTTGGTGAGCCATGTATACGATATCACCCATGGCACGGTGAGTTCTAAAGATCACTTGGTGGTTATTGACGACAGTATTGTTCGCGGGACGACCTTGCGTCAGAGCATCTTGAAAATCTTTGACCGCTTAGGCCCTAAGCACATAGTTATCGCTTCATCGGCACCGCAAATTCGTTACCCGGATTGCTACGGTATTGATATGGCCCGTATGGGTGATTTCGTTGCCTTCCGCGCAGCCGTTGAGTTGTTGAAAGACCGCGGACAAGGGGAATTGATTCAAGAGGTGTACAAGAAGTGTAAGGCCCAAGAGCAGATGGCCGATACGGAGGTACAGAACTTTGTGAAAGAGATTTATGAGCCATTTACGGCACAAGAAATCAGCGATAAGATTGCAGAAATCTTGACCCCAGAAGGCGTAAAGGCGAAGGTGAGTATCCTATACCAAGATATTGAGGACCTCCATGCAAGCTGTCCTGGGAATCCAGGTGATTGGTATTTCAGTGGGAACTACCCAACCCCTGGTGGAAATCGCGTCGTGAACCGTTCCTTCATTTATTATGTTGAAGGACGTAAAGAACGTGCATATTAAGCTGTGAAAATTTATACCAAGACAGGCGACAAAGGCCAAACTTCTCTGCTGAACGGAACACGTGTTTCGAAGGCTGAGCTACGCCTAGAAGCCTACGGAACCTTGGATGAATTAAACAGCCACCTCGGCGTCTTGGTTGCGCGTGCATCTGAGCTTTTCCCGCTATCTGAATCCATTCAAAGCCAGCTCTTTGCGATGGGTTCTCACCTTGCGCTGGAAGGTGAAGCCTCATTTCCAATGCCAAAATGGGACGAGGAATTGGTGGAGCGCCTTGAACAACAAATAGACAGTTGGAACGAACAGCTTCCGGAGCTTAAAAACTTTGTTTTGCCTGGCGGTTGCGAAGGTTCGGCGCAATGTCACGTCGCTCGTACAGTTTGTCGTAGAGCTGAGCGTGTGGTGGTTGCATTGGCCGAGAATGCGCAAGTCGATGACGCTATTCCCGCGTTTTTAAACCGATTATCCGATTACCTCTTCGTCATGGCCCGCTGGATGGATTTTAAAGCAGGTTCGCAAGACAGAATCTGGACGCCTAATTATTAAGCACTTACATTTTTTAAAAAGGTGTTGCATAAGTGGTGTAAAAAACTACTTTTGCACACTTGAATAGTGAATTTTTAGTTCGATTAGATATATGTACTGGACTCTAGAATTAGCATCTTACCTAAGCGACGCACCGTGGCCAGCCACTCGCGATGAGCTTATTGATTATGCAATCCGTACCGGCGCCCCTTTGGAAGTAGTTGAAAATCTTCAAGCTATCGAAGAAGAGGAAGAAGAAACCTACGAAAGTATCGAGGAAATTTGGCCGGATTATCCGTCAGAAGAGGACTTCCTCTGGAACGAAGAAGAGTATTAAAATGAAGCCCCTGATGCAGGGGCTTTTTTTTGGTCCCATCAGGTAAAATTGGTCCGATAAAGGATAGCTATATCATTATTGCGATAATCCAATACGCGACCGCATTTTCTGTTGTACTTTTGACTCAAATTCCAAAGATTCTACATGGATAGATTCTCATTTTTAGGTAGCGTACATGCCGA
>CAJXTR010000068.1 GCA_913060465.1 uncultured Cryomorphaceae bacterium
TAAGAAATGCTGCTAAGTAGGAGAACCTTCTTCATAACTTCAGTAGTTTTGCCGTTCGCATATTAAAGGTACAAAAGTTATACCAAGACGTTCATTATGGCAAAGCACTTGACAACAAGAGAGCAGGATTATTCAAAATGGTACAATGAGTTGGTGGTGAAAGCTGACCTCGCGCAAAACTCAGGAGTGCGCGGTTCAATGGTAATCAAACCCTATGGATTCGCCATCTGGGAGCGCATCCAAGCAGATTTGGACCGCCGATTCAAAGAGACCGGACACATGAATGCCTACTTCCCGCTGTTCATCCCTAAATCCTACTTTTCGAAGGAGGCTTCTCATGTGGATGGATTTGCCAAGGAATGTGCGGTAGTAACGCATTACCGATTAAAAAATGATCCAGACGGCAAAGGCGTTGTCGTAGATCCAAGTGCAAAACTCGAGGAGGAGCTTATTGTACGTCCAACATCTGAGACCATCATCTGGGATACGTACCGCGATTGGATTCAGAGTTACCGCGACCTTCCTATCCTAGTCAACCAATGGGCTAACGTAGTGCGTTGGGAGATGCGTACGCGTCTTTTCCTGCGCACGGCAGAATTCCTTTGGCAAGAAGGCCATACGGCACATGCTACAAAAGAAGAGGCAATTCAAGAGGCAGAAACGATGCTTGATGTATATGCATCTTTTGTTGAGGAGGTCATGGCAATTCCAGTATTGCGCGGAACAAAGACAGAAGGCGAACGATTCGCCGGTGCTTTGGAAACCTATTGTATCGAAGCATTGATGCAAGATGGGAAAGCGCTCCAAGCCGGTACATCACACTTCTTGGGCCAAAACTTTGCCAAGGCCTTTGATGTGAAATTCCAGACTAAGGAAGGAACGCAAGAGCACGTTTGGGCGACTTCTTGGGGTGTGAGTACTCGATTGATGGGTGCCTTGATTATGACGCACAGCGACGACAATGGCCTGGTCTTGCCACCAAAGCTTGCTCCGTTCCAGGTCGTTATTGTTCCTATCTATAAAGGTCAAGAGCAGTTGGATGCCATTTCCGAGGTTGCCAATGATTTGGTTGCCCAATTGCGCGCTAAAGGCGTAACCGTCAAATACGACGACCGCGACACGCAAAAACCAGGCTGGAAGTTTAACCAATACGAGCTCCAGGGTATTCCATTGCGAATTGCTATTGGTCCTAAGGATTTGGAGAAGGGCAGTGTAGAGCTCGCTCGTCGCGATACCTTGACCAAATCATTCATCACCCAAGCTGAGGTAGCAGAGACGGTACCGGCACTTTTGGAAGAGATTCAAAACAACCTTTTTGAAAAGGCATTGAACTTCCGCGCTGAGCGCACGCACAAGGCAGATACATGGGAAGAGTTTGAGAAATTAATCAAGGCAAATGCAGGCTTTGTTTACGCCCACTGGGACGGAACTACTGAGACTGAGGATAAGATCAAAGACTTGACTAAAGCGACAATTCGCTGTATACCACTGAATAACGAACAAGAAGAGGGCGTTTGTATCCTCACAGGCAAGCCAAGCAGCCAACGCGTGGTCTTCGCTAAAGCCTACTAAGCCCTCAGGGGGAGGTCGAAAATATTTTCGATTTTTTGTGCGAAAGTGTTGCGGAACTGAAAAACCTCATTACATTTGCACTCCCCAAACAAAAGAGGGGAATGTTCTGGAACATTTTGGCCCGTTCGTCTAGCGGTCCAGGACGCCGCCCTTTCACGGCGGAAACACGGGTTCGATTCCCGTACGGGTCACAAAAACTTAATAAGAAAAGACAATGGCAAACCATAAGTCTGCATTAAAAAGAATTCGTCAAACAGCCAAGAAGGCTGCACACAACCGTTACTACCACAAAACGGCTCGTAACGCTGTGCGTCGTTTGCGTTCTACCACCGATGCGTCTGAAGCAAATGAAATGCTTCCTCGCGTAGCTTCTATGTTGGATAAACTTGCTAAGCGCAACATCATCCACAAAAAGAAAGCGTCTAACTTGAAGTCAAGCTTGGCAAAGCACGTAGCTGCTTTATAAGCTTAACTTAAACGGTGTAAAGATGATATTGACCCGCCTCCTCTGGAGGCGGGTTTTTTTATGGCCCACACCGAGGGAGCCGGCCAAAAAAAATCCCCGCGGAGCGGGGATTTATCAATTCATCAAACGGGCTACTTACTCTGCGTAGAGCTCGTCAATCTGTTTCTCATACTTTGCAAGGATTGGCTTACGCTTCACCTTGAATGTCGGCGTCAAACAACCATTGTCTACAGAGAACTCCTCTGTATCAATAATGATTTTCTTGACTTTTTCCCACTGACCAAAGCCGGAGTTCGCTTTTTCGACGTCTTTCCATACGCGATCGCGTACTTGTTGGTTTTGGGCCATCTCTTCAATGTTGGTGAATGGTATATCATGACGAGAACACCATTCTTTAACACCCGCTTCATTCAAGATACAAATGGCTGCAGGGAACTTGCGGTTCGAACCGATCACCATACTTTGCTCGATCAGGTGTGAAGCTTTGAGTTCGTTTTCGATCAACTGAGGTGCGATGTATTTACCACCAGAGGTCTTAAACATCTCTTTCTTACGGTCTGTGATTCTAATAAATCCATCCTCAATAACTCCGATGTCTCCAGTGTGGAACCACTCACCAGTCATTACCTCAGCAGTAAGTTCTGGTTGTTTGTAGTAACCCATCATGATGTTCGGTCCTTTGGCAAGAATTTCACCGTCTTCAGCAATTTTCGCTTCGACACCATCGATTACTTTTCCCACGGACCCTACGCGAATCATTCCAGGCTCGGCTGTAGTGTTTACAGAAATTACAGGGGCGGTTTCTGTCAAACCGTATCCTTCAAGAATTGGAACACCCATGCCAGAGAAGAATCTGGCAAGACGAGGCTGCAGTGCAGCAGAACCTGAAGCAACAGCTTTCACTTCTGTCATACCAAGGGCAGCGCGCACTTTACTAAAGACTAGCTTATCCGCAATGCCGAGTTTCCAATGGTAGAATGCACCATTTGCGTGTTCTGGCTCCCATTGCAATGCGAGGCTAACCGCCCATTCGAATATTTTTGCTTTTAATCCACCAGCGCTCGCGCCATTAGCAACGATACCGTCGAAGAACTTCTCTAACAAACGAGGCACTGCTGTGAAGATCGTCGGCTTGGCAAAATTCAAATCAGCTTTGATGGTTTCAATGCTCTCGGCGAAGTAGATGGCTGCACCATTATACATGTAGAGGTATTGGATGAAACGCTCGAAGCTATGACATACCGGTAGGAAGCTCAATGCACGTGCTTCACCACGAACCAGTCCAGGAATTCGCGGGGTTGCTGAGATCACATTTGACATTACATTCTTGTGAGATAACATAACACCTTTCGGCAGTCCAGTGGTTCCTGAAGTGTAAATAATAGTTGCTAGGTCTGCAGGCTGAACCGCAGCCGCTAGTTCTTCGAGTTCAGCTTGGTGATCCATGGAGGCGCCAAGATCAAAAACTTCATGCCAATGAGGAATACCGTCATACTTCTCAAAAGTGTAACACTGCTTCATGTTGGCACATTTAGGCATTGTGTTTTTAACCTTTTGATAGAGCTCGTCGTTAGAGACAAAACAATAAATACTCTCACTGTGGTTGAAGATGTATTCGTAATCATCTTCGGTCATAGTAGGGTATATAGGAACATCTACTGCGCCAATTTGCAATAGTGCATGGTCCATAATATTCCACTCACAACGGTTGTTGTGTGAAATAAGTGCCACTTTGTCTCCGTGTTTGATTCCGAGAGCCAAAAGCGCACGGCTTGCCTGATCGACAGCATCGATAAATTCTTTGGTACTGTAGGACTTCCACTCCCCGCCGACTTTAGAAGTCATCATTAACTTCATTGGAATGTGTTCCAATTGGTACCTGGGGATGTCGAATAATCTAGTGGGTTGATTCATCTTGTGTTGAGTTGAGTGTGTTTTGCGAGATTTCAAGATAATAAAAATGTCCAATAGACACTTATGTTATTCTGCAGTGTACAACGATTTACCACCTACAATAGTTCGCAAGACTTTTGTTTTGGCTCTTCTATCTTGGGCTACGCTCCAAAGGTTTGTGTTAAGCACGGTAAAATTCGCCCGTTGACCCACGGCAATCGTTCCGTATTCATCTTCACCAAAAGCACTGTACGCGGCCCCATGAGTCATAGCGGTAATGGCCATGCCCGGGCTTACGCATTGCTCAGGTAAAAAGCCATTTTCTGGCCAATTATTAGCGTCTTTACGAGTAGTTGCGGCAAAGAAAGTGGCCAATGGGTCGATGTGTTCGATAGGAAAATCGGTCCCAAAAGCGACACGTCCACCCGCTGCGTTGAAGATTCTTAAATAACTGTATGCATGGTGAATACGTTCGTGACCTAAGCGCTCCTCTGCCCAATACATATCACTTGTTGCATGGGTCGGTTGAACAGAGGCAATGATGTTGGGGTGGGTGTAGTAAGTGCTGTCCTCAGGAGTCATGATCTGTGCGTGCTCTACTCGGAAGCGAAGGTCTTTGTCCACGGGTAAGTCTTGGAAGCTTTCCAAAAGCACGTGGTGAGCACTATCACCAATGGCATGGACACAGAGTTGCCAATCATTCTTAAGACAACGATCTCGTAGTGCATCCAATTCCGTTGGACTGAGCAATGGTAGGCCGTAATGATCCGGTAAATCATGGTAAGGGTCACGCAAGAGTGCACCGCGAGAACCTAAGGCACCATCAAGGTAGGCTTTGACGCTTTTTACTCTGAGCAATGGCTTTTCAATAGGGCCATTCACTTCGAAATATTGGAGGTCTTCCTCAGTGTTGCTGATCATGGCATTTACAAACAACTTAAAGCTACCTTCCTCTTGAAGGGAGTCCAAAAGCAGGATTTGATTCTTAGACAAACCGGCATCCGTCATCGCGGTTAGCCCGTATTTCACCAAACTGTCTTGGGCTTGAAGTAGCGCTGCTCTCCAAAATCTGTTGCTCATAGCAGGAACTTCAATCAGGGTTTCTGCATTGTCGACCAATATGCCGTCAAGCACTGAGCCACCTTGAATTTTCGTTTCATTCGTAATGGCAAATTCATCCAAAACGGCTTGGTTTACCCAGGCGGCGTGCCCGTCGATTCTTGTCATGTAAATCTTTACGTTTTCAAAACGCGCTAAGTCACTAGCGGTCGGGAATGTCTTTTCTGGCCAGTCGTTTTGGTCCCATCCACGTCCTATGATCCAAGAATCATTGGGGTGGGCGGAAATGTAATTGGCAATACGCTCAATGCACTCTTCTTTCGAGTGAGCGCCGACAAGGTTTACCGTGCTTAGAGTGCGCGCGTAACCGAAGAGGTGACCATGCGCATCTATAAATCCAGGGTAAAGGTGTTGTCCGTCCAATGAGATTTCTGCTTTTCCCTTGGGAAGTAAGGTTTGCTGGGTGATGTCGATAATCTCTGCAATGGTACCGTCATTGATTGCGATCCAATAGTCAGAACTTTCATGGCCCTTAATCGCAGAGGTAGGGCTGTGCAACTTAAAGTCTTTAACAATGACATCGAATTCCGGTGTTGGAGCGCAACTGAAAAGGGCCGTCCAAGTAAATAGGTTATAAACAAAGAATCGGCCAAAAGTGTGGGAAAGATTGCGCATGAAATTCAAATGTGTTGCTTTTAGAATCCCTAAATTTGCACAAATTCTTTTTTAAAATGAATAGCACTTCAGTTGCCACTTTAGAACAAGCCCAAGAAATGGGGCTGCGTCCTGAAGAATTTGAGTCCATCAAAGAAATACTTGGTCGTACGCCAAACTACTTAGAACTAAGCGTTTATGGTGTGATGTGGAGCGAACACTGTTCCTACAAAAACTCCATTGTTTGGTTGAAGAAATTACCGAAAAAAGGTCCACACATGTTGGTGGAGGCTGGTGAGGAAAACGCTGGTTTGGTTGATATCGGTGATGGATTGGCTTGTTGTTTCAAAATAGAATCTCACAATCACCCTTCGGCTGTTGAGCCCTACCAAGGCGCTGCTACGGGCGTAGGTGGTATTAACCGCGATATTTTTACGATGGGTGCACGACCAATCGCCCAATTAAACTCCCTTCGCTTCGGTATGCCTACTGAGGACCGTACGAAGTGGTTGGTAAAAGGGGTGAGCAAGGGTATCGGTGATTATGGAAATAGCTTTGGTATCCCAATTGTTGGAGGTGAAGTATACTTCGACGAGTGCTACCACCAGAACCCGCTAGTCAATGCCTTTTCAGCAGGTATTGTTGAAGTAGGTAAGCAAATTTCAGCGACTTCGACAGGTGCAGGTAACCCTGTATTCATCGTTGGTTCAGCTACAGGTAAGGACGGTATTCACGGTGCTTCTTTTGCTTCGAAAGACCTCGATGAGGATAGCGCAGATGATATTCCATCGGTACAGGTAGGTGATCCATTCCAAGAGAAATTATTGCTTGAAGCAACCATGGAGCTTGCAACTACGGATGCCGTAGTTGGGATGCAGGACATGGGTGCTGCGGGGATTACTTGTTCAAGCTGTGAAATGTCAGCAGCGGGCGAGCACGGAATGGATATATGGCTTGATAAAGTGCCATTGCGCCAAGAAATGGAAGCTTGGGAAATTCTTCTTTCTGAATCTCAAGAGCGCATGCTTGTTGTCGTTGAAAAAGGTAAGGAGCAGGTCGTGCTGGATATCTTTGATAAATGGGATCTCGAATGTGAGGAGATTGGTGTAGTTACCGAAGGTGGTACAGTAAACTATTATTGGGGTGATGAACTCGTAGGTTCACTTCCAGCGGAAAGTGCTGTACTAGGTGGTGGTGCTCCAGTATACCACAGAGAGTGGTCCGAGCCCGCTTACTACCAAGAGTACAAACAATTCAGCATAGATAGTATCGAACAGCCGGCAGATTTGAAAGCTGTGGCGAAGCAGATGGTGGCCTTGCCAAACATCGCGTCGAAACGCTTCATCTACGAGCAATACGACAGCATGGTGGGCACGCGAAATATGAGCACAAACGCGCCTTCAGATGCGGGTGTTGTAAATATTAAAGGGACGAACAAGGCGTTGGCCATGAGCGTGGATTGTAACAGTCGTTACGTGCATGCGGATCCTGAAGTAGGTTGTGCAATCGCTGTAAGTGAGGCGGCACGAAATATCTCTTGTTCAGGAGGTATTCCTTCGGCGGTGACCAATTGTTTGAACTTCGGTAACCCATACAATCCTGAAGTATACTGGCAATTCGTCGGATCTATCAAAGGGATGAGTGCTGCGTGTGAGCGTTTCGAGACTCCAGTAACTGGTGGAAACGTAAGTTTCTACAATCAAACCCAAATTGGAGATAAGGTAGATCCAGTTTTCCCAACGCCAACCATCGGTATGATTGGTGTGGTTGAGGATAAAAACTACGTGATGACCTTGGATTATAAGGCTAAGGGCGATTTGATCTTCATGATTGGCTCGAACCACGATGATATCAATTCTTCTCAATACTTGGTAAACATCCACGGCGTAGAGAAGAGCTCGACGCCACACTTTGACCTGGAAGAGGAATATGCAAACCAAAAACAGCTTCAAATGCTTATTCGTAAAGGTGCTATCAATAGTGCTCACGATGTAAGTGAAGGAGGTTTGTTCATAGCCTTACTTGAAAAAGGTATGCCTTCAGGGCTTGGTTTCGACATCACGCTACCTGCAGAATTCCGTAAGGACGCTATGCTGTTCGGTGAAAGCCAGAGCCGCATTGTTGTTACAGTGAGCGAAGACAAAAAAGATGAATTCATCGACTTGATGATGCTCAACGGATGTGACTTCGATCTTTTGGGTCACGTAACAAAAGGTAGCATTCGCGTGGATGACGAAGATTGGGGTACAGTGGCCGATTACAAATCGACCTACGATAATGCACTTGGTGACATTCTTACCAAGTAATCCAATACAAGATTTAAAATTCAGGACGGCTTCTACGAGAGTAGAGGCCGTTTTCTTTCACATACCTTCCTACACGGTACTCTAAACCAAAAAGCACACCTGTAGTCAATGAAGTTGCAGGGGAGTAGGGCCAAGTCCAGCTACCGGATATTCCTAAATGATTTGTCGGATACCATGCATACCCCACCTGTGGAGCTGCGCCAAAAGTGTTTGACTTTTGTTGCGACAGTTGTTCTGCAGTTTGAACGATGCCCATGCCTAAGCGCATCTCACTATGCAGAGGTTCTAGAGGAATTTTTCGAACAACAGATAAGGTTCGCCAATCATTAAACCTATTCTCTCTCCATATGCCGCCGCCATCGGTAAACCCTTGGAGGTGTATATAGGTGTTTTGATCATATTCGTAACCAATTTGAATCCCTACATAAGGATAACCTCCGCCAATACTGAAGTAAGAGAATCGGTTGGACTGCATGGCCGCATAACGTTGTGCGCTAAGGTTGCTTGACAATAAAACCAAAAACAATACTAATACTCTCCCAGGCATACTGTAAAAATACAGGAGTTCTTACTTGGTATTCGTATGAGAGGTAGTCAAGCTATTAACACCCCTAACCAAAGAAATACTGCGCCAATCGGAATGTGTTGGCATGCGCCTCAATGATGGTTTTAATCTCGGGACTGTAGCCGCCGCCCATGACTGCAACGACTGGAATTTCGCCCTGTTTACAGCGTTCGAAAACTAGTTCGTCCCTGCGTTTGCAGCCTTGCAAGGATAGCCCCATTCGTCCGAGTTTATCCCCCTGTAAAACATCTACGCCGCTTTGGAAAAAGACGAACTGCGGTTGGTAGTCCACGAATAATTGGTCGAGCGCCTGTTCTAGAAGCTTCAGGTATACCTCGTCACCGGTAAAATCTTCGAGTGCAATGTCCCAATCCGATGCTTCCTTGTGGTACGGGTAGTTTTTAGCGCCGTGCATTGAAAAGGTATAGA
>CAJXTR010000069.1 GCA_913060465.1 uncultured Cryomorphaceae bacterium
GCTAGCACCAATTAAAACCTAAACCATGACAAACCGTAGCTTCTTGGAGCAGTGTGTATTGCTCCTTTTCTCTCTCGGGCTATTTGCGCCTGTATATGCCCAATCCCCTGGAGGGATTGTTGGTCAAGGATTGTGGCAACACTCCGAAGATTCGACGTATTTAATTTCGAACTACAAGACATTGAATCTGCACACCTTTGAGTCGGCTGCCCGAGTGCAGCTGGAGGATATTCCTAATTCGAGTTCCTTGTTTTTCGTGTTTCAAGGAAACTTTGGTGTCTCTGTTGAAGATACGTTGTTGCAAATCGGTGATGTGACCCTTACGGATGGCGGGATGTATCACGGCAAAGGGTTTACGTCTATAGATTTTACGGATAGCTTATCAAAAATTATCTCCGTGCAGACGGTTCGTGGATTCCGAATGGCTCGTGATACGGCACCGGAAATCAAGATTGGTGATGTTTCAAAATTTTCCTTAGCGGAGGTGGTCTATTATCCATTTGCATTGAACCGGGCTCAGCGCAGGATAGTGAATAGCTATTTGTCGTTAAAGTACGCTATTCCTATTCTTCAAGGCATTGAACCCGATTGGAAGGATTACTGGGCAAAGGATTCGTCGTTTTACTGGGATGCTAATAAGGATAAAGGTTTTTATCTGCGAGTGATGGGACTTGGTGCGGATATAGGACAGTCGTTGTATCAAACCCAAAGTATCGCAGAGACGGGATCACATTTTAAAATAGCCCTAGATACAGCGGTAGCCGCGGGCAGCATGCCACGAACTTGGGTTGCTCAGGAGGGGTATATTGTTTTTTCGGAGCGGAAGTCTTCACCTTTTCATACGATGGGTTCGTGCTCTAATATTCGTGTTGGCGCCAATCCCTTAGCGTGCTGGAAGTTCAAGGCAACGGATGCGTGGAGAACTTGGTCGAACACCTTAGTTATCGATATTCAAAAGCCGAATGGAGCGATAGCGGACTCTATTTTTTATACCGATGGAGTCCATTTCTATTACGCCCCTTGGGTATATCAAGATGCTCAGATCATTCGCTATGAAGTGGATTTATCGAATGTAGTAACGGGGACCAATTATATGTTTACCAAGCGAAGCTCAGTCACTCAAAACTGTAATCAACTTGAGGTTACCTCAGTCGGATCAGGAATCTCTTTTGTGGGCGCACATGGCAAGATCTATGTGCATTCCTTTGACACAGGAGTGACTTTTGAGTCCGATGAGTACACCTCTAGTGAATTGGCTTTAAGTGAAGGACAGTACCATGTGGTCCTTTATGACAAGTCGGGCATGGAGGTTTATAATGAATTGGTAGCTGTAGATAAAAGATCGACCCCAACGACACACCAAACGAATCACCCCACCATGAGGATGTATCCAAATCCCGCGTTGACTGGAGGTGTAGTACAGGTGGAGCTCCTAGGATTTCAGGAAAAGGTACTCACCTGGCAACTGGTGGATGCACTTGGTAGGGTTACCGAGGAAGGGGAATCGTACCCAAAAAGTACGGCCATCTCGTTTAACGCTCCTAGTATGGAGGGTACTTACACTTTTAGGGTCATTACTCCTCAAGGCGTGTATAGTCTTAAACTTATCGCTGCACAGCGATAAACCATCAACATCTACTATTTAAAAAAAGCAAACCAAATCGCCTATGCTACGCACCGCCTACTTTCAAAGATTTTTAAGCATTTTCTTAACCCTAGTATTCATCTCACCAGATGCTCTAGCCCTCACCTACACAATTGTTGATCCAGGCACCTTTGTACGCGTTGAAGATGTAAAGCATATAGCACATTTAGAGGGACTACCGGTTGGGTGGAAGGATGAACATACGGCCTATCTGGGGTTGTCCAGTAATGATGCCTTGGGCAACCCTACCGACGATGTCTTCGAATTCTACATCAGCGAGGCGGAGTTGGCGTCTGCCAGTTTTGAACTTTCCTTTAGCGTATCAGGAGTAGCAGATGCCGATGCTACCCCGGTGGTTGTCAACGGGCAAAGCAGTTATGGCAATGTGGCTCAAGAAGAAAAGAAAGGCTGGCAACGCGGTTCGATGACCATTATCTCCGACCAACTTAAAGTCGGAAGAAACACTGTACTATTCACTCTACCAGAAGGTGTAGATCAAGTCTCTGTGAAAGAGGTGAGCTTGACCCCGAGCACTGGAATGGCCATGCCGACCAGTCCCATGGTTCTAACCGAAGCGCTTTCACAAGATTTCAATGCGGTAATGTCTTCAAGTTATTATGCGAATCTTGGAAGGGAAAAAGCCTCAGGGTTAGAGGAACTTCCTGCTTATGCGCTAAGTAAGAGTCAGGTGGCCAGCATCCCCGCGAGCTTCACTAACCTTACTAGAGGTGCCGTAGCCTACCGTGTTGTAGGCCAGCGAGATTCAATAAGTCACGTAACCATTGGGGTGGATCCAAGCATAGGGTACAGCCGTCTAAGAGAAGTAAAGGTCTTCTATTTTGACTACGAGCAAAAAGACTGGGTTCAGGCCCATGTGAGCAAGGTGAACCATGCGAGCTATACGTTGGAGGCTGACGGAGAAGGAGGAACGGATTATTTCGCGGCGATGATCAAGACGCCCGATATGCCTGAGGCGGCAGCATTCATGCCGACGAGTATTTCGGATTTAGAACCCGCCAACCCTGCAACTGGAATCAATCTGATCCAACCGCCTACAGCAAATCAACAGGGAGATGCAAACATTAGCTATCCGATTTCTATCCCTCCCGGTAGACAGGGTATGCAACCACAAGTGTCCTTAAACTACTCTTCTTCAGGAGGATCGGGTTGGGCAGGATTCGGATGGAGCGTTCCTGTTCAAAGCATTAGTGTAGATACAAGGTTTGGTGTACCGACTTTTGATGCGACGCTTCAAAGCGAGGTATATATGCTCGATGGAGAATCATTGCACGGTGAGGACGGGGACAAGGCGAACCGGCCAACTGCTTCAGGAGGAAACGCCGTATATCCTACTCGTCAAACAACCTCTCCCCAACAGTTTTTTACAAAACAACAAAGTGCCTACCGCACTATAGAACGGATGGGCACTTCGACCAGCACCTATTGTTGGGTGGTGACCGACGCAAATGGTACCAAAAGCTACTATGGAACCTCCAACGGTACTTCGGTAGATGTAAATGCAGTCCTCAAATCAGATCAGGGAAACATCACGAAATGGTTCTTGAAAAAGGTTCAGGACAGGTATGGCAACAATATTATCTATACCTACCAGCACAACACGTTTACAGGAACGGATATCAAATCTGGCGGTAAAAATTGTTACCTCTCGAAGATTCAGTACACAGGGTATAAGTCCACACCCGGTAAATACTCCGTTGAATTTTCATCGACAGGTTCAAGAGCCGATGCCCGCGTGAATTTGACAAGTGGCGTCAAGGAAGTGGATGATCGTCAACTGACAAAGATTGAGGTTAAGTATGACGGAACGGTGATTAAAGACTACCGATTAGACTATATCACAGGGGATTTTGGCAAAAAGCTCCTCGAGTCCATTGGTGAATATCACGGAGGCACGTTGTTCTACGAACATGAATTCACCTATAATCAAGTAAAAAGCATAAAACTATCGACCACTCCAGAGGTAATAAAATTCAAGGACTTATTAGCGAGCAGTCAAATTTACGATGACATTGATCCAGGCTTTGTACAAAAAGCGATGACACCTGTGATGCCTGCATCGATGTTAAAAACCACACAAACGTCGGGATGGACCACAGGTGGTGCTTTAGGCACAGGTGCTACTCCAGTTTTGGTAGACGGAACCCCAACAAAAGAATGGACATTTAGTGCCAAACTTGGGTATTCAGAGAATTACTCGCATGATAAAGTATCCATGCAAGATGTCAATGGAGACGGACTTCAGGATATCATTATTGCTAATAGAGGGAATACGAGCTATGCGTATCGCCCTATGCAGGTCGATGACCAAGGGAATATCACCTTTGGCGCGCCGAGAAAAATCATAGGAGAAAAACTATACAAAAGCACCTCCCAGTCTATAAACTCAGGTGTGGATTACGTAACGGGGTTCGGGCTATATAACTTTGGATTGAACTGGAATCACTCCACGAGCAAAGTCAAAAGGTATTTACTCGATTATAACGGCGATGGTATTCTCGATCGCACTGTACCTATATCTGGTGGAGGGCTAAAAGTTCAGTTCGGGATGTTGGCAGAAGACGGAACGCTTAGCTTTAGCAACTCATCGGTAAACACCCTCAACCCGGTCATGAAAGGTGCAGCATTACAATCCTACAGCGATCCAGATGTAAAATCATTCGAAGTAGTCAAGGTTTGGACGGCACCGGTAAGTGGAACCGTTAGGATCAGTTCTCATCCAACCATCACTGATCCTAGCTTAACAGGCACTGCTGTTGTTTCTATTCAGCAAAACGGGGTATTCCTTCAGAATCCTGTGCCCGCTAATGGAGCGTCCTTTAATCAATCGGTGGGCGTAACAAAAGGAGATCAGCTGATTTTCCGTTTGGCACCTGGGGTAGATGGACAGCAGGATTTATTCACCTGGAACCCTCAAGTTGCCTATGCCCAAAGCTTACCTTCAGACGGAAATGGTTCAAAATATACTTCTTCAACGTACGATTCGGACTTTGTATTGTCGGGTAAAGAAGGGGTCACATTCACTGGCGATAAAGAAATCAAAGTGACATTGAATCGTGATGGGTTTGATTTTTCGGATGATATCTATTATCGTATTACAATAACGGAGAATGACACGATCAATCAGACCACCACAGATCATGTGTACTACGATCGCCTGGACCAAAACGCTACCTCTTACGGGGCCATGTCCGCTCCTTTTATAGGGAGCTTCGCGGCTGTTCCTGGGGTCGTGGCGACCGATTATTGTCAGTTGAGTATTGAAGTGCTGTCACACTCCAACGTGGATTGGCAGGATATAGAAATTCGCCCAACAGTAGAGATTCGCTCCAATTGTGACGATGGCCCAATTGTATTCTATCCTAATGTTGGCTATCGTTTCTTTAATGGTGTGAAGGCTCTCAAGGGCCCGACCGCACTAAACCTTCCTAGCGGCTCTTACGAAATACTCCCAGAGGTAGGCGAAAATAAATCGGCCATTAATAATGTGTTTTCAGGAGTTAGCGGAGTAGATGTAGACCAAACGATTTATTTCGTGGCAAAGAGTGGTGGCAAGTACATTAGTAAGAAAGCGTTGATCCTGCATAAAGGCGTTGCTGGAACGGGATCAAATACCTATCGGTTGTATACGCTATCACAAAACGAAGGTACACCTGTCAGTACGACCTCGGCCTATATATATACCGGTACTGCTACCGGAACCTTTAGTCATAGTGAAGTGATCAATGGAGCGGTGACGCTTGAATTTTTTGCTGAGAACACTCCTTTTGCCGAGGCGGCGCTGGAGTATATCACTCAGAATTTAAGAGGGTTCAATGTGGTGAATAGCTCCAGCAGTATCGTGCAGGTATTATCGCCAAGAGTACCTCAAAACTTGTTTTACGCCTACTCTGATCAATTAGGAACGATGCAAAAGGGATGGGGGCATTTTGCTTGGAGTGGAGAAGCGAATGACCCTATTGATCCGGCTCAAATGCAAATAGCAGGAACGGCTGAAGCCCGCGCTCTAACAGCACCAGCACAAAGTGTTACTAGGGCAGATGTTGAACACATGAACCCGTGG
Source organism: uncultured Cryomorphaceae bacterium (assembly GCA_913060465.1). GTDB lineage: Bacteria > Bacteroidota > Bacteroidia > Flavobacteriales > Schleiferiaceae > UBA10364. Next base: position 5,727 of record CAJXTR010000069.1, read on the forward strand.
GACAATTCTTTCTTTTCGTTGACCCCAGTGCGTAGTGAGAACGCCCGTGGGTTAAGAACTTATCAAGAGACGCTCTTATCTACTCTTGAAGACAAGGATCACTATGCCGTGTTTGGAAGTTATATGGGACATTACCGAAAAACGGGAGTGATGTCACCTGGGTATTTTGGTGAAGAGGAAGAGTCTACACCTACTCAAAGCGGCTTTGCCGGTGTATATGGTGCAACGGCGGCTCCCCGAATCAATAAATCGAACTCCCTAAGCCAAAATGTAGGGGCAAGTTTAGGATGGTTTGGGACCAGCGTGAGCTCTTCAACGAGTGATCCACTGGTGTTCTTTGGAAATTCTCCGAGTGCATTTCAAGATATGAATGGCGATGGAATGCCTGATTTAGTCCTACAAGATGGTAACGATGTAAAAATTCAGTATACACTTCCTGGCGGTGGGCATAAGAACGCTGTGGTCGCAGTTTCAGGAGAGCGAAATTCAAAAAGTCTATCCTCAGGGTATGGAGTTACCGCCAGCGGAAACTTTAAGAATGACGACTTGCGCTACATTGATGTGGGTAGTCTTGGATTAAGTGCTGGCGTGAATTTCGGGGAGACGGTTCAGGACATTGAATATGTGGATGTGAACGGTGATGGTTTGGTGGATCGAGTGTATGGAAACCGAGGTACGGATCAAGTGGCGCTAAATACGGGCACTTCGTTTGAGACCAAGAAGAATTACGCGCTTCCTGCCGGAATATCCTCGGTCAATGAATCTACTCAATCTCCAGCGGATTTATCTTCAGGACTCAAAGGCGCTCTTCAAGGGGCTTCGGTAAGCATCGGGTATCTAGCTAGAAGCTTTAATGCTGGAATTAATATTAACAACTCTGGTTCGCGTTCAAAAACTGTGGGCATGGACTTGAACGGTGATGGACTTTCTGACATCATTAAAACTGACGGTAGTCGGCACATGGTGTACCTAAACACAGGAACGGGATATGTCCTTCATAAAGATGGAACAGCCACAGTTGATCTTGATCTCTCTCAAGAACTCAGCCAGAGTCAAAGTTTTGGCATGTCCGGAAATGCAGGAGCGACTATTGGTATACCGATATTTTTAAATGGTAAGCTCTCTATCAGTGTGAACGGCGGTGCCAATTACTCAGTAAACAAGCTCCGTTCAAGCTTCATGGATATTAACGGAGATGGCGCTGTTGATTTTGTGGATGGCCAAGAGAATGGTGATCTACACGTCTATTATTCCAACGTCGTTAAATCAAACTACCTCACCAGTGTTAGCAATCCACTTGGTGGTTCCTTTGATATCGATTACAAGCTAGTAGGACACCGCCGTGGCGCCTACGATGCTGAAGTAATGACCCATAGAGCTGATGAAAAGGTGCTTTGGGATATGCCAAGCGGCAAGTGGGTGCTCGCTCAAGTGACCATTCACGATGGTGTGAACATCGCAACGGACGGTGGTGTTGACCTCGATGGCGAAGATTCCATGCAAATCTTCTTCGACTATGATGGGGGTATCCAGAACCGCCGAGAGAAAGCATTTGCGGGCTTTACCCGTGTAGAAACAAGACAGCAAAATCAAGCGGGAAGTGAATCTAGTTATCCTAAAAGATACCTAACTGAAGTAGTGGAATACCTCGCTCCAAGTGCGTTAAGCTTTTCTGATTTGGTAAAGCATGATTATCAAAAAGGATTGGTTCGTGGAACCTATGCATTGTATCACGAGGAGTCCAACGCAACAAGCCACACCGTGGCATTAATTTCCGCGCAAAATTCGACCTATAATTTTAGAGTGGTAGATATTGTTGACGGTTCTGCCACCCTTGGACAGGTGAAGAAATCAGGTACGAGTTTTGAAACCGTTGATTGGGGAACAATAGGTGAATCAGCAACGGTATTCCCCGCAGTCACAAATTCTGAAGCATTGAATATTCCACAGCTATCACAGAATACATTGTACCACAGCCAAGCGTTTGAGTTGGCTTACGATTCGTATTTTAACGTTACCAGGTATCAAGATAAAGCTGAAATGACGGCCAATGGAATTTCAGAAACCATAGAGGAAACGATTTTCTCAACTAGGGTGGAGTATCATAGGCAAACCAATACTTGCAGTACTCTTGTTGGCAATACTCCGGTATATCAAGATGATTTCGTGAAGAAGTATGTGATCCAACCAGAATCAGGATATTCCGGATACAGTGTGGATACTTTGTGGCTGATGAATTTCTCCGGAAACTGCCCACCCTCAAACATCTATGGCATGAATGTATGTGGGGCGGACCTGGGCGTTTTCGTCACGCACCACTACAAGGAAACGCCAGAAACGACCTATGTGAAGAAAACTAGTACGAATGCGGTCTACAATTCCGATCGCATTGCGGTGATGGACTATTTCACTCCATCCCAGGCAGGAGGTCGAACGGGAGTGTTGAAGAAACACAGTATTCACCTTGGCTCCACAGCTTCAAGCCCCGTGCGCGAAAGTGAAGTGACGGCGCTAACAACAGATAAGAAGGGCGTTGCTACCATGCGAACAACATTGAATAGTACCGAATATGCCGTCAATGACTTGCAATACGACGGGTACGGAAATGTTACCCAAATTCAAGGTCCGAAGAATCATGCCAATCAACGTTCGTTGTTAAAATACACCTACGATGCGACGCTTCACCAATATGTTACCGGTATATCCAATCAGTTTAATGAAAGCGTTTGTAATACCTACGATTACCACACCGGACAGTTGCTCCAAACTATTGGCATCAATGGGCATCCGATGGTCTATGAATACGATGCATTCAACCGATTAGAAAAGGTGTGGGCCCCTCGTGAGATTTACATTGGGAATAGCGCACCGACCATTCAATACGATTATCGCTTGTACACTGTGAATTCCGGCACGGTGGTTCCTGCTCGAGCCATTACGACGCACAATTTAGCCAACCTAACCAATACGAGTGTTTCCTTCACTCCAGAACTCTGTGGGAAGGCGTTTGATTTTTCTGCTCGTCCTGAACTTGGTTCCGGAGTACGCACAGCCACTTTTGTAGATGGAAACGCTAAAGCTGTTCAATTGCAAACCGAGCAATCCACAACTTCCAATGGCTTCAACGGCCCAAGCTTTATGATTTCGGGTCCGGAATCCGTAGACA
>CAJXTR010000070.1 GCA_913060465.1 uncultured Cryomorphaceae bacterium
TTACCCCCTGCGTTGGGTCCGGAGATTACCAAGATTCGGGTGTGGGTATCCAACTTAATGTTCAGCGGTACGACCGGCTTTTTCTTAGGCGCATTAAAGGCGCGTAGGACCGGGTTTATGGCTTTGATAAGATGAATATGTGGTTTATCCAGCAGCTGGGGTAAACAGGCGTTTTCGTCCAAAGCGTATAGGGCTTTGGCGTTGATAAAGTCTATCTGGTAAAGGGCAGTGCTGTAGTCGCGCAGCAAATCTCTGTAGCCCGCAACAAATGCCGTAAGTACTTTCAAAACACGGGCAACCTCGCGCTTTTCTTCGTCTTCCAACACGGAGATTTCGTTGTTGATCTCCAAGGTTTCCGCCGGCTCCACGTAGAAGATGGTTGCGCGGGAGGAGGAACCGTGGAAGATGCCGTTGACTTGGCCCTTGAAGGCACCTTCGATGGCCAATACACGCTTGTTGTCGTGAACGCTTTCTTGGATGTCCGCAAGAACACCGGCACCGTGGTACTTCTTCACAGCGCGGTAGAAGATGCGGTCCGCGGCCGCTCTTTTCTTTGTCAATGCTGCACGAATCTTGCCCAGTTCCGAAGAGGCGGAGGTCTTAACTACACCACGACGGTCAAGAACGCGGTCGATCTCGTCCGGAACGGTTTTGTTCGGTTCGAGGTGGGCCAATTTTTCTTGGATCGACGGCGTGCGTTCGCGATGTTGTTTAAAGAAGGAGCGAATGCGGTTGAAGCTCTCAACCAAATCTTTGAGGATCAAAAAGTCCGGACCGTCGAGGGAGGCGCCTTGAATCTTTAGGCGGAGTAGGAAGGGCTTGATGTCGGCAGAGGCTAGGGCGGGGACGGGAAAGTCACTTTGGTAAAGCCCTAGAACTTCGTGAACTTCTTGGAGGTCAGCTGTGGTTGCAGCAAAGTCAGCACTAGGTTTTAACCCATGGATTCGTTCTCTAGCACGTTCCGTCACCGCTCTTTTGGCGACGGCCTGTTTGACTAAATCAAACTCTATGCTTTCAAATAAATCGTCTGGATATGTTTTCAAATGCTATTGCCTACCCTTTGTAAGCCTCCTCCATTTTTTTCGGTTTGCGTGCACCGCCAGCCAACAGGTAGGCAAGGAAGGACAACGCCGCGGTGATCACCACGTCGAGCGCGGTCCAAGCGGGTCCTATAGGTGCATCTCTCAAGTCATTTTGAATATCCGCGTACATCCAAAATCCTGCTACAATCAACGGCCCTATCCACTGTGGGCGGACAATACCGTTTTTTCGGTCGTAAGAAATGTTGGAACGTGTGACAAAGTAAACCCCTATTGCCGCACCCATGCCGTGAGCAATGAGCGCCGAGTATACAGCGAAAGGATTGGCTTTCATGTATTCGTCCATGATGGCCACTTTACCTGCCCAATCGGCCCCCATCAATTCTTCTTGAGGGAAAGGCCCTAAGAATGGGGTAAAGATGAGATGGAACACTGTGGTCACGACCCCAGCTAGGAACAAGGCAAGCATACTGAGCAGCACGGGGCGAACAGCACTTACGATCTTTTTGAATGTGGCCTTTATGGTATTCATGGCGGCGGCGTGTTTAGTTGAACCAACTTTCTACTTGGTCAAGGCCAAGAGCAGGGATGTCCAATTTATTTTTCTTTCTGAACCCGTTCAGTTTCTGGTGCAACGCAGCAGGTTTGTTGTCGCGTAGCGCGTCCACGGTGTGGAAGCCCGCTTTTACGATGTGCTCCGACCAATCCGCTGGGACGCCGATGGCTTGGAAATCTGCCGGGGTAGCCACGGTCTCCCATTTTTCTGGGCGCATTTGCGGGAAGAACAGTACTTCTTGGATGCTGTCTTGGTTGGTGAGCATCATGGTGAGACGGTCGATACCAATCCCCAATCCTGAGGTTGGCGGCATACCGTATTCCAAGGCGCGAACGAAGTCCATGTCGATGAACATTGCTTCGTCGTCTCCTTTTTCAGAGAGTTTGAGCTGGTCTTCGAAACGCTCTAATTGGTCGATAGGATCGTTGAGCTCAGAGTAGGCGTTTGCCACTTCCTTTCCATTGACCATCAACTCAAAACGCTCGGTGAGTTCCGGGTTGTCACGGTGCTTCTTACACAAAGGCGACATCTCCACCGGGTAGTCCGTGATGAAGGTCGGCTGGATGTAGTGCTTCTCACATTTTTCGCCGAAGATTTCGTCGATGAGCTTGCCTTTACCCATGGTCTCGTCTACTTCGAGGCCAATTGATTTTGCCGCGTCGCGTACTTCCTCTTCAGTTTTACCAGCAAGGTCGAGTCCGGTGTGCGTCTTGATCGCCTCCAAAATAGGCACGCGAGCATAAGGTGCTTTGAAGCTTACGGTGTTGTTGCCAATGGTTGCATCGGTAGTGCCGTTCACTGCGGTAGCAACTTGCTCCAACATATTTTCAACGAACTTCATCATCCAGTGGTAGTCCTTGTAGGCCACATAGATCTCCATTACGGTGAACTCTGGGTTGTGGGTCTTGTCCATCCCCTCGTTGCGGAAGTCTTTGGCGAATTCGTACACGCCTTCAAAACCACCTACGATCAGGCGCTTGAGGTAGAGCTCGTTTGCAATGCGCAGGTACAACGGAATGTCCAAGGCATTGTGGTGGGTGATGAACGGGCGTGCCGCAGCACCCCCTGGTATAGGCTGGAGGATCGGGGTTTCTACTTCCATGTAGCCAGCATCGTCGAAGATGCGGCGCATGGTAGAGATGACTTTGTTGCGCTTGCGGAAGATTTCCTTCACGCCTGGATTCACTACGAGGTCGACGTAGCGTTGACGGTAGCGTATCTCGGGGTCTGTGAGGGCGTCGTATACCTTTCCATCGGCATCCTTCTTCACTACAGGAAGCGGACGCAAGCTTTTGGAGAGTACGGTCAACGATTTTACGTGCAAGCTCATCTCACCGGTCTGGGTGGTGAACATATGTCCTTCCACACCGATGAAATCACCGATGTCTAGGAGTTTTTTGAATACGTCGTTGTAGAGGGTTTTGTCCTCGTCGGGGCAGATTTCATCGCGGTTGATGTAGATCTGCATGTCGCCTGAAGAATCGGCCAACACGGCAAAGGAAGCCTTGCCCATGATGCGTTTAGTCATCAATCGGCCCGCAATGCGCACCTGTTCAAAACCACTGGCACCCTCGCTATATCCAGCGCGGATGTCTTTGGCAAAGTGCGTACATTTATACTCGGCAGCTGGATACGGGTCGATGCCCAATGCTTTCAGCTTGCTAAGTGATTCACGTCTAAGGATTTCCTGTTCTGATAAAAGTCTTGCCATACGACACGTTTATTTCAAGTCGCAAAGATAATTGCCTTTCGTAGCTTAGCATCATGAGTATCCGCCGATTTTCCCACCTATTCCTCTTGCTCTTCCTGAGCCTCTCTGCCTATGCCCAGCCGTATTGGCAAAAAGGGACACGGCTTGAAAGTGTTGGGGGATCCGCTTTTGTTACCGGAACGACATCGAACCTTACTAATGCACGTCTTACGCTACAAGCCAACTCTTGCAGTTTCATAACACCAAAGGTGGCCGTAGGTTTAGGTGCATCTACTGATCTTTCGCCTCTAACGCAGACCTATGCCACGATGGGCCGAGTCCATTTTTTAGCCTCCGGCGCGAGTGATCAGAAGTTTAGTTTGTTGCTCGACGCTCATCTGGGCCTGGCGTATCACAACAATCAGCCGGTCGTGGGCGAGTCGTGGAGCACATCTGATATGAAAGCGGGATTGGGCGCGCAATGCACTTGGTGGGTGAGCCAGAGTACGGGAATTTATTTGTGGCCACAGCTTGATAAAACTAATGGTGGCCCGAGCGGGTTATGGGAATGGCAGCTAATGTTGCCCATAGGCGTGCAGTGGAATTGGCACAAACATCCATGAAAGAAGTACAGTTTCAAGATATAGGTACGGTTGATTACGGGGCCGCATGGGATTTTCAAACGGAGCTCTTTACGGCGACGGTAGATCAAAAATTGGTCAATAGGAAAACTCCTGAACAGGCGAAGGCGACCGAGGATCATTTGATTTTTGTGGAGCACCCCCCGGTCTTTACTCTAGGAAAAAGCGGAAAAGAAGACCATTTGTTGGTTGACCAGGCGAAACTCGAGGCGGAGGGGATTTCTTATTATCCGGTGAATCGCGGGGGAGATATAACCTACCACGGGCCGGGGCAAATTGTGGGCTACCCCATCTTGGATTTGGACCATTACTTTACCGATATCCATAAATACTTGCGCTATCTTGAAGAGGTGGTCATAGCCACTCTAGCACACTATGGTTTAGTTGCGGGGAGGTCCGAGGGAGAAACGGGAGTTTGGCTGGATGCCGGGACGCCTTTTGCACGAAAAATTTGTGCCATGGGGGTGAAGGCGTCGCGCTGGACGACCATGCATGGATTTGCGTTTAATGTTAATACGGATCTCAAGCATTTCAACCTAATCGTGCCTTGTGGCATTAGCGATAAAGCAGTGACTTCACTGCACATAGAATTGGGCAGAACCCTTGATCTTGAAGAGGTCAAAGGAGTGCTCAAGGCAAATTTTGAAAAACAGTTCGACTGTACTTTGGTACCGACGACAAAACCTTATACATCATGAAAACAGCAAAACGCGTCGTTGCCATTATCGTCGTCTTGTTCTTAGCCCTCAAGTATTCCCCTTATGGCTATTTAATAAGAGGTGTTCAGGGCGCTTACCTAGATGGTCACAAGAGTGCTCATATCTACGACCGCAGCCACTTTGACCAGCGCGAAATGCCGGTGTTTAATGCGGTTTCACTGCCGACGGGATCCTACGAGTTAGAGCTTGCTCCTGAAACAAGAACAGCTTTGGAATCTTATGAGACCAAAGGATTGCTAGTCCTTGAAAACGATTCGGTGGTGTTCGAAGAATATTGGGACGATCACAATGCCGGGACCATCAGCAACAGCTTCTCAACAGCGAAGACAGTAATCACCTTGTTGGTTCAGATTGCCGTTCAAGACGGATATATAGATTCTTGGGACGACCCTATCACCAAGTACATCCCTGAATACGAGATCCCTGAGGGAGTTGCGGAGCCGACCTTGCGTCATTTTAGTACCATGACTGCCGGTATGCAGATCAAAGAGAGCTACAACGATCCGTTCTCTAAAACGGCGAAGTTGTACTATGGTAAGGATGCGGAAGCAACTGCGCTTTCTGTCCCTCCGGGCAAGCACCCAACGGGTGAGGTGTACGAATACCAAAGCGCGCAAACGCAGGTGCTAACAGTGGCATTAAGCCGCGCCGTGGGCGAGAGCGTATCGAGCTTTGCAAACCGCGAGCTCTTTGCGAAGGTGGGTTTTGAAACGGCCGCAACTTGGCACTTGGACCGTGAGGCAGGTCTGGAGCTAGGGTTTTGTTGTCTCAACGTAAGCGTTAGAGATTTTACTAAGCTGGGCCAATTCATCTTGCACGACGGTAAAATCAATGGCCAGTCTGTGGTGGATTCTGCCTTCATCGCCATGGCCTCTCAAGGGTATAAGAGCCCGTACTATGGACATAGTTTTTGGATCTACCCAGAACCGTATAATCACGTCTTTGGGTTCCGCGGAATGCTAGGACAAGATATCTTGATTGACCGTGCCCACAACCGAGTGGTCATGCGCGTAGGTCAGAAAGACGGGGGTAAGTATAATGCAGACTTCAATAAAGTTGAAGAGGCGTTACTGAAACAGATGGACCTCTGGAATGACTAAAACATGGCAGTGCCCGTTGTTGAACTTTCATCCTTAAACATCACCTTCGGAACGAAGCAAGTGCTTCGTGATTTTTCGTTGACCCTAATGCCCGGGCAGACCCTTGCTGTGGTTGGTGAAAGCGGTTCCGGGAAATCTATTGCAGCACTAATGTCTATGGGGTTGCTCGATCCCGCAGCAATCATACAAGCGGAGCAAGCAGATTTATTAGGGAAAGACCTACGAAACTTAAGTACCAAGGATTGGATGGCCATTCGCGGTAAAGACCTGGCTATGGTTTTTCAAGACCCGATGACGGCTTTGCACCCATCCATCACCATAGGCCGACAGCTCGAGGAAGTATTGCAGCAACATACCGCACTTTCAAAGTCCCAGCGCAAGGAAAAAGTCCTCAAGGCATTGGCTGAGGTAGAAGTGCCCGAGCCGGAAGTAAGCTACCAGAAATATCCGCATCAACTCAGCGGTGGTCAGCGCCAGCGGATTGTGATCGCCATGGCCATGCTATTAGATCCGAAATTGATCATTGCCGATGAGCCCACTACGGCTCTAGACAAAGAGGTTGAGGGCGTTGTTTTATCCTTGCTCAACAGGCTTGTAAAGGATCGTGGATGTGCATTGTGGCTTATCAGTCATGACCTCGAGGTCGTGGCCGAGCACGCCGATGAGGTGATCGTTTTGTTCCGTGGTGATACTGTTGAACGAGGTCCGGCGCGCCAAGTCTTTGAGCGTCCTGAACACCCCTATACAAAGGGCCTCCTTGCCTGTCGCCCGCCAAAAGAAGGTCGCCCGTATCCCCTTCCAGTCTTAAATGATTTCCTCTCGGGCAATGGGGCACCTAAAAGTGAACTTTTGGAGGCGCCGACAAAGACAGAAAACAAGCTGGCCATTGAAGGGCTTTGCATAGGTTTTTCTCAAAAGAAGGGGTTGAGAAGTACGACAAAATGGGTGGTTAAAGACTTAGATCTAGAACTTCATAAAGGAGAAACCCTCGGTCTGATTGGGCCGTCAGGTTCTGGAAAGAGTACCATAGGGCGAGCCATTGTAGGCTTGAACAAACATTCCTTTACCTCATGGACTTATCAGGGTGATGCCTCCAAAATTCAGTTCATTTTCCAAGATCCATATAGCGCCCTGAATAGTGCCCGTTCTGTGGGTTGGGCGTTGGACCAAGTATTGCGCAAGCACCAACCTAGTTTGAGCGTGGAAGCACGCGCCGCGAAAGCGGTTGAGTTGTTGGAAGAGGTAGGCCTTAAGGGAGAGGATTTAAAGAAGAAACCGCATGCTTTTTCCGGTGGACAACGTCAGCGCATAGGCATTGCCCGCGCCCTAGCTGCGGATCCGGAGTTGCTCATTTGTGACGAAAGTGTCAGTGCGCTTGATGTAAGCGTTCAGGCTCAGGTATTGAATCTGTTGAATGGGATCAAAAAAAATCGGGGCCTGAGTATGATTTTCATCTCTCACGACCCCGATGTTGTAAGGTATATGTGTGACCGCATTATGCATTTGCAGCCCCTCGAAGCTTAGTTGTCGCGCTTCTCAAAAGTTTCAGTCTTGCGCTTGTTATAGGCGCGAATGCCTAAGAAAATGGTGGCCACGAGCATGAAGCCCCAGATCACGGCGTGTAAGCCTAAAAACCACATCACTACGACAGTTTTACTGCAGTTCCGTAGGCCAGCATCTCTGCAGCGCCTTGCATCACCATAGAGGTGGTGAATCGCACATTCACAATGGCATCAGCACCCATGCGCTCTGCATCACCAATCATGCGCTGCAATGCTTGTTCGCGACTTTGAGCTTGAAGCTTTGTGTATTCTTCAATCTCGCCACCCACGATGTTTTTGATACCGGCGAAAATATCACGGCCTATGTTGCGTGCACGAACAGTGCTTCCGCGACAGATGCCTAAGGTTTCTGAAATTTCTTTGCCGGCGACGGTTGAGGTTGTTGAAAGGATCATAGTTTAAAGTATTAGAGCCATTAAGTTAGTTAATGGATCCCAATACACGCTTCATAAATCCGTTCAGAGCGTCTTTTTTCTCTACGCCAGAGGTGATTTCTTTGTTTACTTCGATGGCGCCGTAAAGGTTTGAGATGAGCTCGCCGATGACTTCGAGTTCTTCGTCCTTCAAGGTTGGAACGTCCGCTAGAGATTCCAAAACCTCGATGGTTTCATGGATGTAATCTTCGTCGTTCGCTTCTACGAAATTCACTAGGTGTTTAATGATGGGTATTTTCATGTTCTTTCGATTTGTCCTACAAAAGTATTCGAGGAAATCTATTTGTATTAGAAATACTGATAGATTGATACTATAATTTAATTGGCTGTGTCCAATTATCGCACGGTCTTTGAGATAAGATTGGCCATTGGGTGGACAAAATGTGGGTAGCATTCCAATACGTTTTGCCCTAATTTTAACCCAACCCTAAGCACATCAGTACAATACAGATATGAAATTGACCACTAATCGTAAACTCGCCGCCCTTTTGTTCATTGCCTTTGCTGCATTGGCAAATGCACAGATCTTGACGGTAACACCAGCCTTCCCATCACAAAACGACACCGTAACCATCATTTACGATGCGACGGAAGGGAACGCCGCTTTGACGGGAGTTGTTCCGGTGTATGCGCATGCAGGCCTCATCACCAACCAGAGCACCTCTCCCACGGACTGGAAGCATGTACAAGGAAACTGGGGGACGCCGGACGCATCTGTTTTGATGACCAGCCTTGGCAACAACCTTCACAAGATTGAGTACCATATGCCGACCTTTTATGGCTTTGGCTCAAGCGTGGTGGTTCAACAAATGGCGTTCGTTTTTCGCAATGGCAATGGAACCATCGTAGGCCGCGACCCTAATGGCAACGACATATATTACGACGTCTACCCCGCGAATGCAGGATTGATTGCAAAGTTTTTGTCGCCATCGACTACCATGCTGATCAACCCAGGTGATTCCATTGAATTTATCGTAGCCTCCAACCAGAAGGCTGATATGAAGGTGTACGATAATGGCACTTTAGTTTTCCAAGATTCTACAAAACAGGACAATTTTTACCTGAGCAGCACAACTGCGGGAATTCACACGGTGGTTTTGCAAGCAGATTACGGTACTTCGACAGAATACGACACTGTTCATTATGC
>CAJXTR010000071.1 GCA_913060465.1 uncultured Cryomorphaceae bacterium
TGGGTTAATCTCATACATGACCACATCAGCGGGCGAGGGTACAGCATCGAACGGGGTACCGTATTGCGTGTATCCATCCCCAGGATTGCTGGTGGTATCTACAGGATTCGGGTTGGGGTCACAACAATCGACAGGCTCTTTGCCGCACGATGCGAGGAGGAGAAGAACTACAAGGCTAAGAAGGTGTTTTTTCATGCCTCCAAGTTAGTGGAAAGAGTGTGTTTTATGGACCAATTCTTTACAGATAGGTCGCAAAACTGAACATTGGTAAGGTTAAGTTTTGGATTTTGCGAACCGGGTTTTCGATCCACTCGTTCGTATTTGGGTCCCAATATCCTTGGTCGTCGATGTAGGGGAAGCGGAGGCGGATGATGCCTACATTCCAGTATTTGCGGTTGCGTTGCGTGTAGAATCGGACCCCGGGCATGAGTACGAGCCAATCAGTTTCGGCCAGATACCAACCTTCGAAGGCAAAACCGAGGCGATTATTGAGTTGCTGGTAACTACCGACATTAATGACTGCACTGCTTGGGTCCAGTTCATCTGCATTGGTCCCAAAGAGTTCATTCGTAAGGCCATTACTCATAAAGAAGTAGCCCGTCCCCAGAGTGATTTCGTGCTCGGGTGTACCGAAAGTCATTACTCCATATGGCAGGCTGTAGTAGCCTTCTCCAACAACGGGAAACCCGGTAAGATTGCCAACACGTCCATTTATAGTGCCGGCTTCATTCAAAGCACCACCATAGCTTCCTGTGAGGTAAACACCCGTAAACAGTGGTGTGCCAATACCAGCACTGAACTTTTCTGTGATACCAAAATTAATGTCCAATAATGGTCCCACCCAGTTCAAATAAATACTGTCCTGAGGAATGGTGCGTCCCGTAGGTGCGTAGAAGTGACGGCTACTGTGCAGGTGCGCTCCGTTTTGTGCATTGCCTGCTAGGCCAATCAAGGCTAAGGCTGCTACGAAAATGAATCTCGGCGTTTTCATGAAATACAGATTTTCTATTATGAAGGTACGCCTGAGCAAGAGGTATAAACGTGATGAATGTCAGGATTTACACCTCAGCATCCATCAGGTCTGTAACCACGTGGTAGCGCGGGTCTTCGATAGAACTTTGGATGTATTTATCGAAGGCAGGATTTGCTTTGATTAGGATGGCTTTACATTCTGGGCTGAGGTGAGTAAGCACCACATCTTTTCCGGCATCTATGTATTTATCAATGATCCGTTCAATAGCTTCAATACCACTATGGTCACTCACTCTAGATTCGATGAAATCGATCTCAACTTTGGCCGGGTCGTTCTTTACATCAAACTTCGTCGCAAATGATTGTACGGATCCGAAGAACAATGGTCCCCAAATCTCATACACCTTAGTACCATCTTCTTTGATGCGCTTGCGTGCACGAATACGAACAGCGTTTTCCCAAGCAAATTTCAAGGCGCTCATAATGACCCCAGAAATCACAGCGATGGCCAAATCTTGCCATACAGTGATGGCACTTACAGCAATCAATACAAAGGCATCCGCAAATGGAATCTTGCGAATAATACGGAAGCTAGACCAAGCAAAGGTTCCAATAACAACCATGAACATAACGCCAACTAATGCAGCGATAGGAATTCGCTCAATCAAAGGCGCACCAAAAAGGATGAAGCTGAGCAACCCGAGGGCGGCAACGACACCGGATAATCGGCCACGGCCACCAGAGTTTACGTTGATGATGCTTTGTCCAATCATTGCACAACCGCCCATGCCGCCAAATAATCCGTTGATCAAATTTGCTGAACCTTGGGCAATACATTCACGGTTTCCAGAACCACGAGTTTCGGTTAAATCATCGACTAAGTTCAACGTCATTAAGCTTTCAATAAGACCTACGGCAGCCAACAAAAACGCGGTGCTGATCACCGTACCCCAATGTCCTTTCATGGTGTCAAAGAGTCCGAAAATGTCCCATTGGAATGTTGGAAGGCCGGCTTGAAGGCCATCGCCGCCGCCTTCGCGAATGAAGGAACCCACGGTACTTACATCGAGATCCATTCCGATAGCAATAGCAGCAACTACTACAATACCAGTTAAGGCTGCAGGAACCACCTTAGTCACCTTCGGCAGCAGCCACATGATGAGCATAGTAAGGCCAACGAGCCCCATCATGGTATATAATTCTGTTCCTTGAATCCAAACTTTTGAACCATCTACGTTACGTGTGAACATGCCCAGTTGGCTCAAAAAGATTACAATGGCTAGACCATTTACAAATCCCATCATTACTGGGTGCGGTATCAGGCGAACAAACTTTCCAAGTTTGAATAAACCAGCGACAATTTGAATGGCGCCCACAAAAAGTAGGGTGATGAAAAGCCACGAAAGCCCCAGCATATCCATGCCCATACCTTCACCGACTTGATTTCCTTGTTGGATCAAATGCACCATAACTACAGCCATCGCACCAGTGGCGCCTGAGATCATTCCAGGGCGGCCTCCAAAAAGGGAAGTGATTAATCCCATCATGAAAGCACCATATAAACCAACCAGCGGATCAATGCCTGCCACGAAGGCGAATGCTACAGCCTCTGGCACTAGTGCAAGTGCTACGGTGATACCAGAAAGAATGTCATTTTTTGGATTGCCAACAAAGTTGTTGAAGAGTCGTTTCATGATGTAGAGTGTCGTATTGCGCGGCAAAAGTAAGGCCTATAAAATGAATAGGCAGGATGGGGTAGGATTGAATAAAAAAGGCGGCCCGAAGGCCGCCTTTTGTGCAGTTAAATTTTTTACGAAATCAATGTTGTTTACCCATAAGGGGAGGTTGAAGTTCAAGAATTTCTTCGTGACTAAAAAGCCTGCTCTTTATCAGAAATCTTTTACCTGTAGGTATTTCCAAAGAAAAAGATGCTCCTCTGCCAGGTGTGACGTGAAGGGTAAGATGCGTGTGTTTCCAATATTCGAATTGGGATGCTGACATATAAAATGGAGCCCCATCAACGTTTCCTAAAAACACATCGTTTGCCCCGACCTTAAACTCATCTAATGCAAAACACATCGGAGCACTACCGTCACAACATCCTCCGCTTTGATGGAACATTATAGGTCCATGAAAGGATCGAAGTTCATCCATCAAAACTTTTGCTTCCGCAGTGAATTCAACTCTCGTCATAATTAAAAGAAGCCTAGAGCATTCTTATCGTAAGATACTAAAAGGTTCTTGTTTTGACGGTAATGATTTAGCATCATTAAATGTGTTTCTCTACCGAATCCACTTTGTTTATATCCGCCAAATGGAGCATGTGCAGGGTAAGCATGGTAACAATTCACCCAGACGCGCCCAGCTTCGATAGAACGAGGGACCTGGTATGCTTCATGTGCATCTCTTGTCCAAACGCCTGCGCCTAGTCCATAAAGCGTATCATTGGCAATTTCTAATGCTTCCTCTGTAGTCTTAAAGGTTGTTACACAGGTAACTGGGCCAAAGATTTCCTCTTGGAACACTCTCATCTTATTGTGTCCTTTTAAGATCGTAGGCTGGATGTAGTAACCTGAATCTAAATCTCCTCCTAGATTTGCAGCACTACCTCCACATAAGACTTCTGCGCCTTCTTCTTTACCGATTTCTATGTAGCTCATGATTTTATTGAACTGATCTTCAGATGCCTGTGCACCCATCATAGTGCTCATATCAAAAGGGCTACCCATTTTAATGGCATTTGTGCGTTCTACTACTTTAGCCATGAAAGCATCATAAATGTCTTCATGAACTAATATTCTTGATGGACAAGTACATACTTCTCCTTGGTTCAAGGCAAACATCACAGCTCCCTCAACGGCCTTATTGAGATATTCATCATCGGCATCCATAACAGAAGGGAAGAAAATGTTTGGACTTTTACCACCGAGTTCCATGGTTACTGGATTCAGGTTTTCCGATGCGTATTGCATAATTAATCTACCCGTTGTTGTCTCTCCTGTGAAAGCTACTTTGTGGACTCTTGGGCTTTGAGCAAGTGGCTTTCCGGCTTCTGGACCAAATCCATGGATGACATTTAGCACACCTGGAGGGATAAGATGGCCTACTAGTTCCATGAAAACACAAATACTAGCGGGGGTTTGCTCCGCCGGTTTTACAATGACACAGTTTCCAGCTGCTAGTGCAGGTGCAATCTTCCAAGCTGCCATTAATAGAGGGAAGTTCCACGGAATAATCTGTGCGACAACGCCGATAGGCTCTTTAATATTCATACTTACAGTAGTAGCGTCCAATTCTGAAACGCTTCCTTCTTCTGCACGAATGACGCCTGCGAAATATCTAAAATGATCAATGACTAAAGCAATGTCCGCGAAAACCGTTTCACGAATACTTTTACCATTGTCAAGTGTTTCAACCGCAGCGATCATATGGTGGTTTTCTTCAACTATATCAGCAATCTTTAAAAGCATATTGCTTCGTTCTGTTACAGATGAATTTTTCCACGTTGTGTATGCTGCGTGCGCCGCGTCTAGGGCTGCATCGACATCATTTTTATTACTACGCGGTACTTTAGTAATTACACTGCCATCAATTGGTGTAGTTACATCAAAATAGTGTCCATCGACAGGCGCTTTAAACTCGCCGTTAATGTAGTTCCCATATGAATCTTTCAGCTGGGGACGATTAAATACATCACTCATAATCAAATTGTTTTAAACTGATTACTAAACTGAAAATAAAAGGGCAATTGTACATTTAATAAAGTCTCATCCTTTTGTACAATAGTCTCATAATTTCTCTTACATCAATACCGAGTCTTAAGTATTGTGTATCTTTCTAAGACCTAATTAAATCCGCCAATATGCTAGATGTTATCAATTTAAAGCAGAAGCATAGAATTTTCTCGAAACCTAAGAAAGAGGTTGAGCATCGTACTGCGCATCGCTCTGAGTGTAGTGTTTTAAATGTCTTTGAGACACAACGCGAAGCCTTCGATTTTGATCTGATTTTTGATACTCCAGTGGTCGTGAGTATGATTCAAGGAAAAAAGATTATGCATTTGCGTAATGAAGATCCCTTCACATTTCTTCCTGGTGAAACCATTGCTATGCCACAATCTGAAAGCATGACCATAGATTTCCCAGAAGCAAATAGAGCTATGCCGACACAATGTATGGCATTAGAGATTTGCCCTGAAATCATTAGTGACGTTGCCGATTGGATGAATGAAATGTCAGTGAAAATGGATGGGGGAGAATGGGCTTGGACGGATACTAATTATCATTTGAATAATTCAAGGAGTCTTTCTACGTCAATTAACCAATTATTCTCCATAATGATCGATAAGGATTATATGCTGCGTGATTTGCGTGCGGCAAATATTACACGTGAATTAGTTGGAGAATTGTTGCGTACAAAAGCCCGAGGCTTTTTGTTGTCAAATGCAAATAAGTTGCATACCACGAACCGTTTAGCATTTGCAATACATTTTATTCGAACCCATATCACCGAGGATATTTCTGTCGATGAGCTAGCGGAAAAAGCATGTTTGTCTCGTGCTCAATTTTTCAGGGCTTTTAAAAATGAAGTAGGTCAGACTCCGGTGCAGTTTATAAATCAGGAACGTCTATTACGCGCTCAGCATATGCTTCGTAAATCTGGAGTTTCTCTAGCAGAAGTCGCAGTTTACGCGGGCTTTAATAGTCAGAGTTATTTCAATAGGCTGTTCAAACATGCAACAGGCTTAACACCTGCTGAATGGCGCCAGGCTTATTTTAAAAAGCGATTTATGGCATAAAAAAAGGCGGCCCGAAGGCCGCCTTTTTTGTAGCTCAAAATTTTTACTTCTGGTAGCGCTCGCGCAAATCAGCGGTTAGAAGATTGATTTCTTTCAAATCATTCTCGTCGCCATTTCTGAAGCCCATGCGCAAAGAATCATTGTAGTGATCATCTGCCTTATCAAACTCGCCGATGAGCGTGTAGGCCAAGATTAAGTTCTTGTAGACGTCTGGAATAACTTTTTTGTTGATACGTGCTTTCTTGTCGTCCATGTCGCCTTCAGCAAGTGCCGCTTCCCACGCATCGATAGCGCTTTGAAGTTTACCTTTTGCATCATCAGGACGACTGATCAGCATGTCGTAACCCTGCTTTGCATCGAGCATAGCGTATTCAAGGTCATCGTATTTACCTTTTTTATTCTTCACATAGATGATCTCCACGTTGCGTTTTTGCGTCGTAGTGCCCAATTTATCGTTGATCAACCACTGAATAGTCGATAGATTCTCTTCTACTACTTTGCCTTGAAGTTGATCGATATAGGTCTGTGCATTTGTTGATGGGTAGCTTCTTTCTTCCTCTGCAGAAGTGAAGGTCTTGTAATCTGAAATGCTGTTCGGCACTTCGTCAAACAAAATTGTTCCATTAGGGTGAACGGCGCGAAGCGTCATGCTGTGACGGTAATCAATCTTCCAGAACGACTTGTAGTACGTAGACTTCGCCTTAGTCTTTGAGTCCACCTTCACGTATTCTTTCTTCTCCGCAATCGGGTCATTGTTTTCAAAACCAAAGAGGTGTACCTCAATTTTCACACCATTGGGATCTTGGTTCAAGCCTTCAACTCGAGCGTAAGTGCTGCTAAGCTGATCAGCATTGAAGAGCTTTTGGTGAGTAACCTGACGCTTATACGGTTTGGAAGGTGGGTAATACGGTGATGGAGGGGTTGGCTTAGAGTTTTCCAATACCTGCTTCTCGATGATTTTACCTACGGAACTTTTGCTGTTCCAATCCTCAAGTGCTTTTTCGTATTCAGCGTAACGCTGGTCGTAGGCAGCCTTTGCAGCAGCTTCTTTTTCTGGGTACTCAGCAAGTGCTTGTTGGTACTCTTCCTCTGCTTTTGCGAGCTCTGCATTAATTTCTTCTTCGTAATCAAGGATTACACTGCTCGTGTAGCCCATGCCTTCTTCCAAGTGAATGGTTGGGGGTTGTGTGTAGGAAACAGTGATTCTTTCTTTCTTCATGAATTGCCCAAACGCTGTTGTGGAAAGCGCCATAAGCAATACGACAGGAGTGTATTTTTTCATGGTGTTATTGTGTGTTATAAGATTCGAATATAAGGCCAATTATTACTTCATGTGTAAAGACAAGATGAAACTGCGTGAAAAGAAAAAGGCAGCCACAAGTGGCTGCCCTGAATGCGTAAACGCAGTGTTAGTCAACTTATTTGGCACTTAAAGCAGCGCGCTGTTCCGCTGTTTTAGCGTCTTTGATGTACTCATCATATTCGGTGAGTTTATCAAGGTTGCCGTGCGGGAAGATTTCGACAATTCTGTTTGCCACCGTTTGATTGATGGTATGGTCATGAGAACTGAAGACTAATGATCCCTTGAAGTCGCGCATACCATTGTTAAGTGCTTGAATACTTTCAAGGTCTAAGTGGTTGGTCGGCTCGTCTAAGAACAAAAGATTCGCTTGTTGAAGCATCATGCGGCTTAGCATACAACGAACTTTTTCACCCCCAGAGAGGACTTTCGCGCTCTTGAATACTTCTTCACCAGAGAAAAGCATTTTACCCAAGAATCCACGTACGAAAACTTCGTCTTTGTTTTCAGGGGAGAATTCACGCAACCAGTCGATCAAGTTATCGTCAGTCTCAAAGAATTCAGCATTCTCGTTTGGTAGGTAGGCGTGCTTGATGGTTTGTCCGAAGGCAAATGTACCGGCACTAGGTTTCTTGTTTCCTGAAATAATCTCATAGAATGCCGTGAGCGCTCGGTGGTCGTCTGCTAGTAATGCAATCTTATCGCCGCGGTTCATCTTGAAGCTCAAGTTTTCGAACAACAGGTCGCCCGCTTCATCGTGTGCTGCCAATCCTTCTACCTCAAGGATTTGGTCACCAGCTTCGCGTAATTGCTCAAAAATGATGGCAGGGTACATGCGCGAGGAGGCTTGGATCTCATCGATGTTGATCTTATCCAACATCTTTTTACGAGAGGTTGCCTGTTTACTCTTGGAAGCATTTGCTGCAAAACGAGAGATGAACTCTTGCAATTCTTTGCGTTTATCCTCGGCTTTCTTGTTTGCAGCTTGGCGCTGACGTAGAGCGAGTTGCGAGCTTTCGTACCAGAAGCTGTAGTTCCCTGTGTATTGCTTGATGCGTTTAAAGTCGATATCTGCAATGTGCGTACAAACTGTGTCTAGGAAGTGACGGTCGTGGCTCACGACGATCACAGTATTTTTGAAGTCAATCAAGAAATCCTCCAACCAGGAGATGGTTTTAAGATCAAGGTCGTTGGTAGGCTCATCGAGGATGAGAATATCAGGATTACCGAACAGGGCTTGAGCCAAAAGCACACGAACCTTTTTTGCTCCTTCGAGGTCCTTCATCAAACTGTAGTGCTCGTCGGCATGGATGCCTAGACCACTTAAAAGGTTGGCGGCATCGCTTTCTGCGTTCCAGCCGTCCATTTCTTCAAACTTCACCTCGAGGTCCGCAGCAATGAGTCCATCTTCTTCGTTGAAGTCAGGCTTCATGTAGATGGCGTCTTTTTCTTGCATTAAATCCCACAAAGGCTTGTTCCCTTGGATAACCGTATTCAACACAGTCTCTTCATCAAAAGCAAAGTGGTTCTGTGAGAGGACCGACATGCGCTTACCTGGCTCTAGAGATACACTACCGGTGTTTGGGCTTACTTCACCACTTAGAATTTTAAGGAAGGTTGATTTTCCCGCGCCGTTGGCACCAATAAGGCCATAGCAACGTTCGCCGTGAAATTTAATGTTGACGTCTTCAAAGAGTACGCGCTTTCCAAACTGTAGGGTAACGTTATTGACGTTGAGCATCGTTGTTGAATTTTGCCGCAAAGGTACGATGCTCGGTCGGTTTACCCATAAGAATAAACCT
>CAJXTR010000072.1 GCA_913060465.1 uncultured Cryomorphaceae bacterium
GGAGCATCATCTTCCTCGTCTTCACCTAAATCCATTATTACACGTTCTTGGATTTCAGCTGTTGCTTCTTCCGTTTCCAATTCCACTTTCGCAGCAGGCATCTCAACAGCTACAACAGCCGGAGTCTCTTGCGATTCAAGATCGTATTTAACGACCTCAACCTTATCCGTTGGCAATACGCGAGTACCTGTTGGGAAACCGGTCGCAATGATGGTACAGGTAATTTTCGATCCCGCTTCCTCAGCGTCGCCAATCCCCATAATTACGTTAGCGTTTCCACCTGCCTCACGCTGGATGTGGTCGGTGATTTCACCGATCTCGTCGATGGTGATTTCATACTCGCCACTTCCTGAGGTGAGCAAAAGCAATACATTTTTCGCACCCTTAATGTGGTTGTCATTCAATAGGGGTGAATCAAGTGCAGCACCAATGGCCATAGAAGCGCGGTCATTGCCTTCGCCCGATCCTGTCCCGAACAAAGCGCTACCGCTATTCTCGAGCACCGTTTTCGCGTCGCGCAAGTCAATGTTTTGGGTATAGTGATTCGTAATTACCTCAGCAATTCCTTTTGCCGCACCGGCCAAAACCTCATCCGCTTTAGCAAAAGCATTTCGGAACCCTAAATCACCATAAACTTGGCGTAGCTTGTCGTTATTGATGACAATCAAGCTGTCCACCGCTTCGCGCATGGCCTTGATTCCTTCTTCCGATTGTGCTTTTCTGATCTTTCCTTCAAAGCCAAAAGGTGAGGTAACAATTCCTACCGTAAGGATGCCCATATCACGGGCTGCTTTGGCAATAATTGGCGCAGCACCTGTACCTGTTCCTCCGCCCATACCAGCAGTGATGAAACACATCTTGGTACCGGTTTCTAGTATTGATTGAATTTCATCAATACTCTCAACAGCAGCTTGTCGCCCGATCTCAGGATCAGCTCCGGCGCCCAAACCCTCTGTCAGCGATGCACCTAGTTGGACCTTATTGGCCACAGGGCTGTGATAGAGTGCTTGCGCGTCGGTGTTGCACACCATGAAATCAACGCCATTTACGCCCACATTTTTCATGTGGTTTACCGCATTGGATCCGCCACCACCCACGCCGATAACTTTAATTACCGAGCTGCGGTTTTTTGGGAGGTTAAATTGCAATCCGTCGTCCATCATATTATTCTACGTCTTCGTCGTTTTCTAGCCATTCTCTAATGTTGTTCATAAAGCCCTTCCAAATAGGGTCCTTACGAGGTGGAGCCATAGTGCTCCCGGTCTGTGTTGGCGATCCTTCCTCTTCTTGAACCTCCTCTTCCTGTACCTCTTCAGGTTCAGGCAGTGGTGCATTCATTTCTGCAGGATCATAAGCCATGGTATGCTGCGTAGTTTCCAGTGCCATTGAAAGTAGACCTATGGAAGTAGCATATACTGGGCTTGCCAATTCTTTTACATAGCCGCTTGCCAAATGCTCGTTCGGATATCCAATACGCGTTGGCATTCCTGTGAGGTACTCGACCAATTGGCTCATGTGCTTGAGCTGAGATCCCCCACCCGTCAATACAATACCTGCAATCAAGCGCTTGCGAGGGTCGTTTTGCTGGTAATTGCGAATCTCTGCAATCACACTTTCCATAATCTCGCGAACACGAGCGTTAATGATCTTTGAAAGTGTTTTTAGACTTATTTCTTTCGGTGGGCGTCCACGGAGACCGGGGATGCTCACTATTTCATTCTCTTTATTTTCCCCGGGCCACGCAGAGCCAAATTTCACTTTTAGAGTCTCCGCCTGTTTCTCAATAATCTCGCAGCCCTCCTTGATATCCTCGGTAATTACTTTACCGCCGAAAGGAATAACCGCTGTATGGCGGATAATGCTGTCTTTAAAGATGGCTATATCTGTTGTTCCACCACCGATGTCGACAAGGACTACGCCGGCGTCTTTTTCTTCTTCTGCCAAAACAGCAGCAGCAGAGGCGAGAGGCTCCAAGGTGATATCACCCACTTTGAGTTCACTTTGCTCGACACAACGCGCAATATTCTTGATGGAAGCAATCTGCCCTACGACAATATGGAAGTTTGCCTCAAGGCGCGAGCCATACATCCCCTGTGGGTTGATGATGTTGCTGTCGCCATCCACCTTGTATTCTTGAGGAAGTGCGTGTAGAATTTGCTCACCAGGCATCATAACCAGGTTATGCACGTTCTTTTGAAGTTTGTCCAGATCAGTAACATCGATGATTGCTTCTGCATCCTCGCGCATGATGTAATCACTATGCTGCATGGAGCGAATGTGCTGTCCAGCGATACCAACCATCACCTCGGTGATTTTTAGACCTGAGTTCTCTTCAGCCATCTTAACGGCGGCTTGAATACTCTCAATGGTCAAGGTGATGTTGGCAACAACACCGCGTTGCACACCGAGGCTTTTGCTTTTGCCTATGCCAAGAACTTCAATTTTTCTGTGCTCATTGAGACGGCCGACAACGGCCACAATTTTTGTGGTACCAATGTCTAATCCAACGGCAAGTGGGGCTTGTTGTGTCATTGTTCTGTACTTACTACTTGATTTTTAAAGCGCACATCCAGGTGCTGGATGCGGTCCAATTCTTCTTTTGGTGTTGCTGCATAAAATGCCGCCACCTTGGCCAAATCAACGGCAAGGCGTTCATCAGCATTTGCCGTGATGGTGTGTTTAGCAACGCGAGGGATGATTTCAACGGTTGCACCAGTGACGTGCACTTGAGCAATGGCCACTTCCTCGAAACAGCTTGCATTCAATACTTCATCAAGCATTGGAATCGCAGCGATCGCCGCTGCGCTATCGGCAAGGCCGGTTAGAATAGGAAGGTCTATTTGCGTATTTCTTGGAGCCGGCAAGAGTGCGCCTCCTTGGGTGAGGAGGTGTTTGGATTGCTCCATGAAAACTTTGGCTTTCGCCTGGGTCGCTCGCAATTCCACCACCAATGTGTTGTTTAAATTCCAATATACTTGCGCTTCCGCCACGTATGGCAGTGCGTTTAAAGAGGTTTCTAACAAATGCACATCCATGTCGAATGCACCACTATCGGGTTGTTCGGAGAGGAACTTTACTACTTCATTTTCAGCAGCATCCTCGTCTATAAGTTTTTGATTTTCAGGATATTCAAATGAAATATCATGCGTTTGAATACTCCAAATATCGAGGGACATTTCGGAGGAAATGAAGCTGGCAAGAAGGAGGCTCAAGCTAAGGACGATGCCCAGGGCGCGCAGTATGGCTACTTTTTTCATGCGAATTGGGCTTTAATCTGTGGAACAAAATCACCAATATCGCCTGCGCCAACTACAAGAATAATGGGGCAGCTCGTTGCGGCAACCGCAGTAGCTAAGCCTTCTTTTTCGACTACAATTGCCCCAGGAATATCCGATGCCAATGCAGTAGAAGAAATGCCTTCAATAGGAAGTTCTCTGGCGGGGTAAATAGGTAAAAGCACAGTGGCCTTAGTTCGTGCTAGCTGCTCTTTAAATCCCTCCATGAAATCCCTCGTTCTGCTGTATAGATGAGGTTGGAAGCAAATACAGATATCCGTGTTCGGATAGAGCTCTTCAACGCCATCCAGTAGGGCTTTGATTTCAGTGGGGTGGTGCGCGTAATCTTCAATGATTACAACGGGCGCGGTGGCATGAAACTCGAATCTTCGTTTAATGCCTCTGAAGGTTTGCAATGCTGTGGCGATTACTTTTAGTGGTACGCCAGCGTGTATTGCCAGGGCGGCTGCTAGAAGCGCGTTTGAAACGTTGTGGTGGCCGGGCATGTATAGGGCTGTAGGCAGTTGCTGCGAAGGGGTGTTTAAGATGAAATGAAAAGCACCTTCTTTCGCTTCAACCGAGCTTGCCCAGATAGCATCGCCAGGAGTTCCGGTGGACATGGTTCCCTGCAGTCCTGATGGTGAAAATACAGGTCCGTCCACTTGGTTTTGAAATTCAATAAAGGTGTTCAGTAGGGTATCCGCATTGCCATAAATGTCGAGGTGATCGGCATCTGTGGTAGTAATAGCTGCGGCCTCAGGGTGTAGGTGTAAAAATGAACGGTCGAATTCATCCGCCTCAACAATAAGCCATGGACTTTCTCCTAGTCGGTAGTTTGTTCCTTCGCCCTTCATAATACCCCCAATGAATGCCGTCGGGTCTAAACCAGCCTCGGTCAGCAAATGAACAAGCATTGCAGATGTACTGGTCTTGCCATGGGTCCCAGCGACAGCAAGGGTACGTTTTCCTTGGGCTAACAACCCGAGTGCTGCTGCACGTTTTATAGGGTTAAAGGGCTGGAAAAATTGCATCCATGCATTCGTTGCAGGAATGGCTGGGGTATAAATAACAGTCGTTTGTGTTGCAGGCCAGCCCGGGTAGATCGAAAGATCCTCGGTATAGGTGATGATGGCTCCCTCTTCTTCAAGTTCTTTGGTAAGGGGAGTTGGTGTTTTGTCATAACCGAAAACGGGCAGACCAGAATGCAAGAAATGACGTGCAATGGCGCTCATGCCAATGCCGCCTATGCCAATGAAAACGATATGTTCTTTTAGGGCATTCACTTCATTAATTCGATGATGTGGTCAACAATATCTTCGGTTGCTCGAGGTAGAGCGAGCTTTTCAATGTTCTCGGCTAATCGGTCTCGACGCGCCTTGTTTCTTGCCAAGGCAGCCAACTCAACCTCAAAGCGTTGCGCTAGTTCTCGTTCAGGAATAAGTATAGCAGCGCCCTTATCACTTAATGCGCGGGCATTGTGTGTCTGATGGTCTTCAGCCACATTAGGGCTTGGAATCAAAACACTGGGTCTGCCCACGAGGCAAAGTTCACTTAGGGTCCCAGCACCTGCGCGTGAAACAATAGCATCAGCGGCAGCATAGGCCGTTGCCATATCTTCAATGAAGGCTTGAACGTGTACATCCTTGTTGCTGAGATGTGCATATTCTGCTTCGTAAAGTTTTCCGCATTGCCATAGGATTTGCCACCCTTGTTTTACTAGGACGTCCTTGCTTTGTGCCAATTGCACATTCATAGCTCTTGCTCCGAGGGATCCGCCCAAGATCAGTAACACCTTCTTTTTTGGGTCAAATCCGAGTGCACTTTTGCTCTCTGCTGCATCGGGAAGCGGATTTGTAAAGGCTTTACGAATGGGGTTTCCAGTGAGTCTAACCTTAGCAGCAGGGAAGAAACGTTCTGCATTTTTATATGCTGTACATATGAGGTTCGCTTTAGCGCCAAGGCGAATGTTGGTTACTCCGGCGAATGAATTTTGTTCCTGAACTAAGGTTGGAATACCCAAGCGTTGCGCCATGAAGAGGGCAGGGCCACTGGCATATCCACCTGTTCCAATTACTACAGCAGGCTTGCGCTTTTTCAGTATGCTTCTACAACGCCAAAGTGCATAGATTAACTTGAATGGAACATTCCAGCTTTTCCAAGGCTTTTGTCTGTTGATTCCGGCAATGGGAACGCCTGTGATTGGGAAGCCCGCTGCGGGTACTCGGTCCATCTCCATCTTACCTTTTGCACCGATAAAATGGATTTGTGCTTCTGGAAAGCGCTGCTGAAGTTCCCATGCAATGCTTAGGGCAGGAAAAATGTGTCCTCCCGTACCGCCGCCGCTTATGATGAAGGTTTGACTCATTGCATATCAGGTGTTAAGGTGTCCAATTCTTCGAGTTCCTGCTCACTTTGTCCTACCACTTTTTTGACGTCTGTATGGCTAACGCTGAGGATAATTCCCAAAGCAATACAGGTCATCCAAATGGACGAACCACCTGCGCTCAAGAAAGGCAGAGTTTGCCCTGTTACAGGCATCATGTTGGTGGCAACGCTCATGTTGACGAGCGTTTGAAGCATCATCCCGGAGGCTGCTGCAAGGACAAGGAGCGTCCCGAATTTTGTGTGTGCGCGTCGAGCGATACGAACAAATCTGCGGAATAAACCCACGTAAATGAGGATGACTGCAGATGCGCCAACTAGGCCGTATTCTTCTGTGATAATTGCAAAGACAAAATCACTATTGCTCTGTGGTAAAAAGTTTTTCTGTACGCTTTTGCCCGGTCCCTTGCCAAAAACTTGTCCTTCGGCGATCGCCATTTTCGCAAGATCTGTTTGGTAGGAGGCATCGTCACTAACATCATCGCCTACAAAGTTGACGATGCGCGCTTGCCAAGTGCTTACTCGGTTCGAGATGTTCGGAAAAACCATGACGATGAGGATGAAAAGCGTCAATCCGGCGATCGCAATTCCGACAATCTTGCCCAAGTGCTTTAGCGGAGTGCCTGCAACGAACATCAGTAAGAAAGCCATCGCGAAGATGATTGCTGTAGTGGAGAAATCGGCGGGTAGAATAAAAATCAAGGTGGCGGCAATGGCGCCCAAGGGCCAATAAAGACTTTTAAAGGGTTCCAGGTCGCGAGGTTTTGCAAACCATCGTGCCAGCCAAACCAACAGTGCCAACGAAGCAAAAGCGGAGGTTTGGAAGGTGAACCCGAGCACTGGAATCCGCACCCATCGTGATGCATTTGCGCCACCCATTTCTGTTCCTTGCGCTAGTGTGATGATCAGCAACACGATAGCGAAGGGAAGAATGGCGACAGAGAGCTTTCCAATGATGCGGAAATTAAGTCTGTGGACTGCATACATAAGTACGCCACCTAGGACTAAATGGATGAGGTGTTTTGTCAGAAATTTAAATGTATTCCCACCGCCGAACTTGTAGGCTAGTGAACTACTTGCACTGTAAATAGGCAAGAAGCTCACCACCATCAGCAGGAGGATGAGGCCCCAGAGGAATTGGTCCCCTTTTAAATATTTCTGTACAGTCCCCATTTCGAATCTTAGAGGCTGCGGATCGCGTTTTTGAACTGACGTCCGCGGTCTTCGTAGTTTTCGAATAGATCGAATGATGCACAGCAAGGACTGAGTAATACGACATCACCTTTGTCTGCCAGGCGTGATGCTTTGCGTACGGCACTAGTCATGCTGTCGGTTTCAACCACTTCTACCGTGCCTTGGAAGGCCTCAACGATTTTTGAGTTATCTACACCCAGTGCAACGATGGCTTTAACCTTGCCTTGAACGAGCGACATGAGTTCGCTGTAGTCGTTGCCTTTGTCCACACCGCCGACAATCCATACCACGGGCTTGCTCTGGCATTCTAGTGCATAGTAGGTGGCGTTTACGTTTGTTGCTTTGCTGTCGTTGATGTACTCTACGCCGCTGATGTTTAGGACGCTTTCGAGTCGGTGCTCCAAGGAATCAAAAGCCGCTAGTTTTGTGCGGATGGTTTCTTTGCGGATGTTCATCAATGTGCTGCCTAATCCTGCAGCCATGCTGTTGTACATGTTGTGTTTGCCTTGTAGGGCCAATTCTTCAATTGTCATTGCTTCGTTGTTTAGAGTTATTTCAATGGTGTTGTTCTTTTCAGTTACCGTTCGGTAGGGGGTGCCTTCGCCAATCATGCCGAAAGCGTAAATATTTTGGGTCCAATTCCCCTCGCTCTGTACCCTCTCTACCCACTTTGTGGAAATAGGGTCGTCGTCGCAAAAGATGAAATGGCCGTCTTTTCTCGTGAATTGTAGCAGTTGCAACTTGCTTGCGGCATAGTTGTCCAAGCTGTATTCATAGCGGTCCAAGTGGTCTGGTGTGATGTTGGTAAGGATGCTTACATGTGGTTGGAATTCGAGCGCATCGTCTAATTGGAAACTGCTTACCTCCAATACAACTACTTCGGGGTCTTGAGCGCCCTGTTCCATGCGCTCCGCCAAAGCGCGTCCGAGGCTAATACCTATGTTCCCCGCCAACACACAATCCTTCTCGCCGCTCATGATGTGGTGGCAGAGCGTTGCCGTGGTGGTTTTTCCATTGCTGCCGGTTACGGCTACGATCTTCGCCTTTGTGTATCGCGATGCCCAGTCTACCTCGCCCATTAATGGCTTGCCTGCCGCCTTGATTGCTTGAATAATAGGAGAGCTGTGCTTGATGCCGGGGCTTTTGATAATGCCATCGGCCGCTAAAATGCGCTCTTGGGTATGACCGCCTTCTTCGTACTCCACGCCCCAGCTTTCTAGCAATGCCTTGTCCTGAGAACTCAGCTTGCCGTATTCCGATAGGAAGGCACGCACGCCTACAGCCGCCGCGAGTTGAGCAGCGCCCATGCCGCTTTCGCCGGCACCGATGATGGCTATATGTTCAAAGGCGTGTTGCACGTTTTAGCGTAGTTTTAAGGTTGCAATGGCTAATACTGCGAGCATAATGCCCACGATCCAAAATCGCGTTACAATCTTCGTTTCTGGATAGCCCTTTTTCTGATAGTGGTGGTGTAATGGGCTCATTAAGAAAATGCGTCGCCCTTCACCGTATTTCTTCTTGGTGTATTTGAAATAGCTTACTTGGAGTATGACGCTCACGTTTTCAGCTAGGAATACTCCGGCGATAATTGGCAACAAAAATTCTTTGCGCACCGCCAAAGCGATAACGGCAATGATGGCGCCAATAGCTAATGAACCTGTATCCCCCATGAATACTTGTGCTGGGAAGCTGTTGTACCACAAGAATCCGATGGCCGCTCCAATGAACGCTGCCGAGAAAATCACGAGTTCACCGGAGTTCGGGATGTACATGATGTTCAAGTAGCTTGAGAATACAATCGAACCGCTTACGTATGCTAGTA
>CAJXTR010000073.1 GCA_913060465.1 uncultured Cryomorphaceae bacterium
GTTTCATGCGTGGAATTCAGTAATTTCGCCAAATCTACAACAATCCAAACGTATTCAAGTAGACAATTATGCTGGAAAAAGTTGAAAATTTAAAAAGTCAGGTAGAAGCTACCGCCTTAACAACCAAGGAAGAAGCAGAAACATTTCGTTTACAATACCTCAGTAAAAAGGGGGTAATTACCGAACTTTTTAAAGCTTTTAGAGACGTTCCCGCAGATGAGAAGAAAGCATTTGGTGCAGCCTTGAATACATTGAAAACCCTTGCTGAGACTAAGCACAAGGAGGCATTAGAGTCTTTTGAAAACGATCAGGTTTTAGGCCAAAATGGCGACTTAACTCGACCAGGAACGCCCTTTGAAATGGGCGCTATACACCCTATTAATGCCATTAAAGATGAGATTGTAGATATTTTCAAGCGCATTGGATTCAACATTAGTACGGGTCCAGAGATCGAGGACGATTGGCACAACTTCTCTGCGCTTAATTTCCCAGAAGAGCACCCAGCTCGCGACATGCAGGACACATTCTTCGTTCAGCGCAATCCGGATTGGGCGCTGAGAACGCATACTTCGAGTGTTCAGGTTCGCGCAATGGAAAGTGCAACACCTCCGATTCGAACCATTTCACCGGGGCGTGTATTTAGAAACGAAGCCATTAGTGCGCGTAGCCATTGTATTTTCCATCAGATTGAAGGTTTGTACATCGACAAGGGCGTAAGCTTTGCAGACCTTAAGCAGGTGCTCATGTATTTTGCGCAGGAATTCTTTGGCAAGGCGAAAATCAGAATGCGCCCGTCTTATTTCCCCTTTACGGAGCCAAGTGCTGAGGTAGATGTGTACTGGGGACTTGAGAATGAGATTGACTACAAAATCACCAAAGGAACGGGTTGGCTTGAGGTCATGGGTTGTGGAATGGTAGATCCCAATGTATTAAAAGCGAGCGGTATAGATCCTGAGGTCTACACCGGTTATGCTTTTGGAATGGGTATAGAGCGCATTGCAATGAACCGATACCAGATACCAGATATCCGACTGTTTACCGAAAACGACAAGCGATTCCTTTCGCAGTTTAAGACAGGCCTATAAAAGGTCTATTTCCGCAGCGAGGTCAAGATCTTTTTGCGTCACCACATTGCCTTCATCGTGCGTTTGTAGCCGTAGGTGCACCTTGTTATAGTTGATGGTAATATCTGGATGATGCTGGGCCAATTCTGCCCGCTCCCCTACCCTTTGAACGAACGCCAAGGCAGCAACAAAGTCATCGAATACAAAAGTTTTGACTAAAGCATTGTCGCGGTTGATCCATTCAGTGTTATCCATAGCTACAAATTAAAAAAGCCCCAGCACAATGATGGGCTGAGGCTCTCTTTATTCCGCTCGTCGACCAAATTAGTCGATTGCTGCAATTTTCAACATGTTAGTGAAGCCGCGCTCCTCAATAGGCATCGATGCAATTTTCACAACGAGATCGCCGGTTTCTACATAGCCACTGTTCTTCAAGATTTCCTTGATGTCGTGGAAGCTTTGGTCCGTACTTTCCATGTTATCATAGTAGAAAGCATCTACCCCCCAAACCAAAGACATTTGGTTCATGATTTGACGGTTCGCCGTAAATACGATGATTTTAGTCTTAGGACGGTGTCCCGCAATTTTAAGTGCAGTATATCCGCTGAAGGTC
Source organism: uncultured Cryomorphaceae bacterium (assembly GCA_913060465.1). Taxonomy (GTDB): domain Bacteria; phylum Bacteroidota; class Bacteroidia; order Flavobacteriales; family Schleiferiaceae; genus UBA10364. The sequence goes on from CAJXTR010000073.1 coordinate 1,678, forward strand.
ATTGTTAGGATCGCTGCAGCCCCTACTTGATCCGCAATTTTAGCGGCATTGTAACAAATAGTTTTAGTGATGTAACGCTCGTTTTTAATGCTCGGCGTGTTGTCAAAGTTTGGCTTTACATCGAAGGTGGATTCCACGTGAGCTACAATGCTGGCCATGGTTTCAACCACTTTAACCGGGTATTTACCTACCGAGGTTTCGCCTGAAAGCATTACTGCATCTGCTCCGTCACAAACGGAATTGGCCACGTCATTAACCTCAGCGCGCGTTGGGCTTTGGCTATCAATCATGGTTTCCATCATTTGCGTGGCAATGATTACCGGTTTGGCTTTAATGTGACACTTCTCAACGATCATCTTTTGAACCATCGGTACTGAAGCGTAAGGGATCTCTACCCCAAGATCACCACGGGCTACCATGATGGCGTCAGTAGCGTGAATGATTTGATCAATATCCACAACAGCCTCAGGCTTTTCGATCTTCGATACAATCTTTGCGTATGAGCCGAAGTCGTTGATGATTTTGCGAAGTTCTGCAACATCATTGGCGTCGCGTACGAAGCTCAAACCGATCCACTCAACACCTTCTTCCATCGCTACAACGACGTCCTCAAGGTCTTTTTTGGTAAGACATGGAAGGCTCACCTTCGTGTTAGGGAGGTTTACACCTTTCTTGCTTTTAAGCGGCCCACCTTGAATTACTTTAGTTACTACGGTGTCTTTTTTGTTGGTTTCAAGCACCTCACAAATGAGTTTTCCGTCGTCAAGCAAGATGCGCTCACCAGCATTTACATCTGATGGAAACTGCTGGTAATTCATATATACGCGCTCGGCGGTACCGGCAACTTTTTCTGTGGTGAAGGTCAATGTATCCCCTTCGTTGATAATAGCACCCTCTTCAACATCCCCGATACGAAGTTTAGGCCCTTGTAAATCAGCAAGTACTGCTACTTTACAGTTGTGCTCTTCGTTTAATTCTTTTACGATTCGGATAGTGCGACGGTGCGTGTCATGATCGCCATGTGAAAAATTGACGCGAAATACATTGACCCCCGCGCCAATCATTTCTTTCATGACTTCTTTGTGCCATGATGCGGGTCCCAGTGTTGCTACAATTTTAGTGTTGTTAGGCGTTTCGGATTTCATAGAGTAAGTGTGTTTCTCGTTGTGTCAGTTGTGTGTGCGCTTCAAAGTATTGCGCAGTTGTGATTTTTCCGTTGCGTTTTAGGGCTGTTTCCAAATCGAACGCAAAGTCCGAATTTTCTACGATTAAAAGGTAATCCCAATGTTTAACTGTAGGTAAAAGATGCTTTTCAGGTACGCTTTGAAACAGGCTCCAATTATTTTCTTGGGGCAATTGGGCCCCCGCACTCAAATTCATGATCATGCAGATGGGCTCCCCGTTGGGATCCGTACCGTCAAATACATTGTATTCCCATACTGTGCCTTCGTCCCATTCATCGACCACCTCGGGCCTACAAACAAGTCTCATGCCATAGTGCACATTCATCCAATAAGCAAGCTCATAATCTTTCAACGGCGTTCTAATACCCACCGTGGAAAAATTCATTTTTATGCGTTTTAACGCGTCTATGTGCTGAACTTTAGCCATTGTTTACGCTTAAGTGCTGCTGGTAATAATCCTTTGCGGCCGCCTCTTCTCCTTTTTTCTTAGAGCTTCCCTCTCCTTTCGAGACCAATTCTTCCCCAACGTATAGCCCCATAACGAAAGTTGCGTTGTGTTGCTCGCCGTTGCGCTCGAGCTCTTCGAATCGGAAACTCTTTTTATAACCTTGAAAGTACTCAATAACCTCGCTTTTGTAGTTGTGCGTGGTTTCCATCAGGTCTGCGTTAGTCAAGAACGGATCGACGATGGCGCGCATTACAAAGTACTGAGTTCTTTTTAGGCCCAGGTCGATGTAACAAGCGCCCACCAAGGCTTCGAGGGCGTCCCCGTAGATGCTCTCGCTGTGGTTTCCCTTGAGGTTCGCCACAAGCAAATTGGGCAAACCCAAAGAGTCGGCAACACGGTTGAGGTTGTTTCTAGAGACCATCTTGCTGCGCATTTTTGTCAAGTACCCCTCATCTTCCTTTGGAAAACGATAGAACAAAGCTTCAGCAACAACAAGGTCTATGACAGCATCCCCTAAATACTCTAGGCGTTCATTATTGCGTTCTCCTTTTTTCTTGCGAAATGGGTAAGCGCTTGCATGGCGTAGTGCCAGTTTATACAATGATAAATCCTTGGGCGAAAACCCTATAATCGTCTTGATGTCTTTCTTGAACGCAGACGGAAAGAAGTAGGGAAATAGCTCTTGGATTGAACGCATTTATTCAGCTTTCTTGAAGAGGACGGATGCGTTGTGACCTCCGAAACCGAAGGTGTTACTTAACGCAGCACGAACCTCTCTCTCCTGAGCCGAATGGAAAGTAAAGTTCAATTTAGGATCTAGATTTTCATCGTCTGTAAAGTGGTTGATCGTTGGAGGGATCGTGTTCGTATAAATCGACATGATCGCCGCCATTGCTTCAACTGCACCAGCAGCACCAAGTAGGTGGCCGGTCATACTTTTCGTTGATGAAATGTTGAGGTTGTATGCGTGGTCGCCAAAGACTTGTTGAATAGCCTTGGTTTCTGCAATATCACCCAGTGGCGTAGACGTACCGTGAACATTCACGTAATCTAAATCTTCGGGCTTCATGCCAGCATCCTCGATAGCATTTGCCATTACGTTTCTTGCGCCCAAACCTTCTGGGTGTGGAGCAGTCAAGTGGTGAGCATCGGCACTTAGGCCGCCACCTGCCATTTCAGCATAAATCTTAGCACCGCGCGCTACAGCGTGGTCGTATTCTTCCAAGATGATGCCTGCACCACCTTCACCCATAACGAATCCATCGCGGTCTGCGTCGAATGGACGAGAAGCGGTTTTAGGATCGTCGTTGCGTGTACTCAGTGCATTCATTGCGTTAAAACCACCCATTCCCACAGGGTTGATAGCCGCTTCAGAACCTCCGGTCACAACGACATCAGCCTTGCCTAAACGGATCAGGTTGAATGCGTCAATGAGCGCGTTGGTAGAAGAGGCACAGGCACTAACTGTCGTATAGTTAGGACCGCGCAAACCGTGCAGCATGGAAATGCGACCTGGCGTGATGTCCGAAATCATCATCGGAATCAAGAATGGATTGAAGCGAGGATTGAGGTCGTTATCTACGAATCCTTTTACTTGATCGTAGAATGTATCGATACCGCCAATACCGGAGCCCCAAATCACGCCAATGCGGTCGAGGTTTTCTTGTTCAAAATCCAACCCGGAATCGGCAATGGCCTCATTAGCCACTACCACTCCGAATTGTGTAAATCGATCCATACGACGTGCCTCCTTACGGTCGAGCAGGTCGTTTGGGTTAAAGTCTTTGACCTCACACGCGAAGTGTGTTTTGAATAGGGATGCATCAAAACGGGTAATAGGACCCGCTCCCGACGTTCCCGCAACGAGGTTTTTCCAAGTTTCTTCGGCTGTGTTGCCCACAGGGGTGAGCGCACCTAGCCCAGTAACAACTACGCGTTTAAGGCTCATAAAGAATAGACGTTTACTTATGCAGTAGCTTCTTCAATGTAGGAAATAGCTTGTCCTACAGTTGTGATGTTTTCTGCTTGGTCATCTGGGATTTGAATATCGAATTCTTTTTCGAATTCCATGATCAACTCAACAGTGTCCAAAGAGTCGGCACCCAAGTCGTTAGTGAAGCTTGCTTCAGTGTTTACTTCGTTCTCGTCAACACCCAATTTGTCAACGATGATTGCTGTTACTTTAGCTGAAATGTCAGACATGATTAAAAAGGTTTATATAATCGGCACAAAGAAAATAAAAACTTCCCATATCCTAACCCCCAAGAATTAGATGGTAAATTTGCCTGTATAAGGTACAAAAAAGATGCTTAAAATCGCCGTACTAGCCTCAGGGTCAGGTTCTAATGCTCAAAGCTTAGTGGAGCATTTCGCTGATTCCCCATGGGGTCGTGTAGAAATAATAGTTACGAACAATGCGAATGCTGGCGTAATTGAACGTGCTGATAGACTGAATATTAGCACCCTAATATTCGATCCAAAGACGGAAAGTGATGCCGTTTTAAAACGCTTGGACGAAGAAATTGACATTATCTTATTAGCAGGCTATTTGAAGATGATTCCGGCGGCTTGGACGCGATGCTTTCAAGGGCGCATGCTTAACATTCACCCTGCTCTCTTGCCGAAGTTTGGCGGTAAGGGCATGTATGGTAAACATGTACATCAGGCGGTCAGTGAAGCGGGTGAATCTGAAACCGGCATAACCATACATATGGTGAATGAGCAGTATGATGAAGGTGCAATTATTGCGCAGTTCAAGACTGAAATAGAGCCTGGAGAGGACGCAAAAAGCATCGAGGAAAAGGTTCGGGCGTTGGAGCTGGAGTATTATGGCCCGGTGGTTGAGGCGTGGATTGAAAATTTATCATTGTCGCAATGAAAGTGACTATTTACACAGATGGAGCTGCAAGCGGAAACCCCGGACCAGGAGGTTATGGGGTGGTCTTGGAGAGTTCTGCGGGTCACAGGAAAGAGTTGAGCGGCGGGTTTAAGCGCACGACCAACAACCGAATGGAGCTTTTGGCGGTAATAAAGGGATTGCAAGAACTAAAAAGTACTGAGCACCGTGTGGAGGTGGTCAGTGATAGTAAATACGTAGTAGACGCCATCAATAAGGGCTGGCTACGCAGCTGGGTGAAAAAAGGGTTTAAAGACAAGAAAAACCCGGATTTGTGGAGAAAGCTCTTGCCCCTTTTGGACAAATACCACCCGGTTTTTACGTGGGTAAAGGGTCATAATAACCACCCTCAGAACGAGCGATGTGATGCCTTGGCGGTAGAAGCCAGTAAAGCGCCGAACTTGCCTAGCGACCTAGGATATCAAGGTTAAAGCTTAATGTATTCTTCAGGGTTGATGGCATAACCATCAAACCAAAGCTCAAAATGCAGGTGTGGACCCGTCGAATTTTCGCCGCTGTTGCCAATTATCGCAATCGCCTCACCGCTTCTAACAAAATCTCCGACCGATTTTAGTATGGCGCTGTTGTGCTTGTATGCACTGATGAGGTTGTTTTCGTGCTGAATTAAAATAGTGTGGCCGTTTTCACTGGACCAATCGGAATACACGACGGTTCCTTCATAGCACGACTTAATGGGTGTATTCTTTGGGGCGGCGATATCTACAGCGTAGTGACCATTGCCTTGGTTAAACTTTGAGGTAAGTAAACCATCAACAGGCGCAAAGAGCTGAGGTATATCTAGCTCTGGTGCGTTTTGATCAAGCGCAAATTCATTTTCCTCCTCGACCCACTGTCTAAAGGCGCTGTCCTCAGCGCTTGGGCTTGAAATAACAACCTCAGCTAGCGAATCCGATTCGTTTTGCAGTTCGGTCAGCACTGAATCAATGATTTCGCCGTTGAGAATACGTTGGATTCCCGAAATGTATTTCTCGTTTGCGCGCACGGATGCTTCCAGACTGTCGGCTTTTAATGCGAGGTCGATGCTTTCACGACGTAATCGGGAAGAAGCGTAGCCCGGAACAAGCTCGCGAAGCGGAGTAAAAGCGATAACGATGGTAGTAATACCGATGGTGAAAAGGATAGCGAAGACGCTGAACGTAAAAATATTCAGCGGGCTCAACTTTAGGGTCAAGACCTCTTCAAACGTATCGTCGTTGAGGATTACAAACCTGAATTTGTTTCTCCAACGTTGAACGCGCTTCTGCTTTTTTGAACTTTTTGCCATGATTGAGACAAATATCGTGCTTAGCATTTCTCCCGCGGCGTGAAATAAAATAATTTTAACGCGTTAATACACTCAATGGGTTTCAGATTTCACATATCCCTTCTCCTAGCCGCTTTTGTTTTTGTTGGTTGTACGACCACCAAAGACCGATGGGTGAATAGAAAGTACCACGAAACCACAGCGCATTACAACGCCTTCTTCAACGGTCAAGAGGCATTGATGGAGAGTCTAGAACAATTCGAAAAATCGGAAGAGTACAACTTCGAGGAACTCCTACCCTTGTATTATTGGCCAAACGAAAAGCAAGCGCCGCAGCTGTTTGCCAAAATGGATCGTGCCCTTGAGAAAAGCGCCAAGGTGATCAAGAAACACAGCATGGTGTTCCGCGGAGAGCAGAAAAACGACTACGTTTTCAAAGCATACCTGCTCATTGCCCGCGCTAGATTCTACAAAAACGAGTGGATACAATGTATTGAGGCCACCACGTATATGGAGGACCAATTCCGCGGTATCGAAAAGGCAGAAGATGAAGTGTTCTGGGCCCGATTATTGGCGGCACAAACCCACTTACGCATGAATAATGCGTTCCAGGCGGAACAAATACTCGACGACATCTATACCAAAGAGCTGCCGAAACCTATGCTCTTTGAGGCTCAAAAAACCATGGCGTTGCTTCAGTTGACCAAAAAGAATTGGGCAGAGGCACAAAAATGGGTGGAATCCGCCGCCGAGCTTGCGCCCAATAAGAAACAACGTGTACGCCTCACATACTTAAACGCACAACTCTATGCGTTGATGGGGATGGGTTATGAAAGCGCCATGGCCTATGAAGCGGTCCTCGATCTTCACCCAAATGACTACGACATCACTTTCTCTGCCCAAATCAAGCGCGCGGAGAACTTCGATGTTTTCATGGAAGACATTGCCATTATTGAGAAGGATCTAAATAAGATGCTTCGGGACGATAAAAACATTAATTACCGAGACCAAATCTATTACGTTTGGGCGCTCAAGCAACTCGATTTAGAGCATTTCCCGGAGGCTGAGTCCTTGTTGATGAACT
>CAJXTR010000074.1 GCA_913060465.1 uncultured Cryomorphaceae bacterium
GAGGGTGATGCTCCGTTGGCAGGGAAAGGGCGAGCACGCCGAAGGCAGTTTGTATATTGCTATAAATAAATACCGCTATGAAGAAATACTTTGCTCTTGGTTTGCTGTTAAGCCTGTTTGCCTGTGGTGTACAGCCGGAAAAGCCACGATTGACTAACGCGAGCTATGAAGGATGTGAGCACATCAAGAATGCCGATGCCCAATTCGAGTGTTTCAATAAAAAGCTTGGGTCATATTTGGCGGATGCCTATACCTATCCAGAGGCTGCTCGTTCGTTGGGGGTTGAAGGGAAGATTTATGTGAATTTCGTTGTAGAGGCGGACGGTTCAATCGATAATGTAAAGGTGGTGAAAGGATTGGATGCGTTGTTGGATGCGGAGGCTGTTCGAGCGGTGCGTTCTTTGCCGAAAATGATACCGGCAACTTATGATGGAAAGCCGGTGCGTATTCAATACACCGTGCCGATTAATGCATCGCTAAAATAATTGGTCGTGTATGGCCCGCTTCGGGCTGAATGTGGTAATTTCACATCTTCATGAAAGACGGCGCAAAACAGAGAAAATACGACGAGGCGTACCTGCGAATGGCGGAGGAATGGGCAAAGCTCAGCCACTGCACACGCAAGCAGGTTGGCGCGCTCATTGTGAAGGATCGAATGATTATTTCTGACGGCTTCAATGGCACGCCTACAGGGTTTGAAAATCCTTGTGAAGACGAGGAAAACTACACAAAATGGTACGTCTTGCATGCAGAGGCAAACGCCATTTTGAAGGTCGCGTCAAGCACGGCGTCGGCTCGTGGCGCCACATTGTATTTGACGTTGAGCCCGTGCAAAGAATGCAGCAAATTGGTCCATCAAGCGGGCATCAAGCGCTTGGTCTATCGCAATAAATACAAGGACGATACTGGCCTAGCCTTCCTTGAGAAAGCGGGTGTTCAGATCGAACAAATGGAGGTAATTTGAGGCCGCAACGCATCATCATATGGGTAACCGCATTTTTTGTGGTTGGAATTTGGGTCGGGCTGAATTTCCGTGAAGCCGTGTACATCGAAAATGGCTCTACCCTGGACCGATTTTTCCGTTATCTCGAAAACGAATACGTCGATACACTTGATATCCCAGCGCTGGAACAAGATGCGATGGACTACATCCTATCGAACCTTGATCCACATAGCGTGCTCATTCCTCAAGAGAATGAGACCGAAATATCAGAGCGAATGCAAGGCAGTTTCTCCGGTGTAGGGGTAGAGTTTACCATCTACAAGGACACGTTGGTATTCGTTCACATCATGGAGGGCGGTCCGGCTGAAGATTATGGTTTGCAGGCTGGTGATCGCATTTATGCCATCGATGACGATACGATCGTTGGTCCAGACCTGACGAATGCTTTAGTCACTGAAAAGATCAAGGGCCCTATTGATACCTATGTAGTGTTCAAGATCAAACGTGACGGTTTGCTTTTGACGGCTGCAGTTCAGCGTGGTTTGATTCCGCTCGAAAGTGTTACGGGTACAAGGATGTTTGGTCCAATTGGATATACTCGAATCGAACGATTTGCGGAATCCACTTACGAAGAATTAGAAGCTGCGTTAGGAGAATTAAGTGCACAGGGCATGCGTTCACTGGTTCTGGATTTGCGCGATAACCCGGGGGGATACCTTCATGAGGCAGTCGATATTGCTGACTTATTTCTAGAGGAAGGCAAGACCATTGTGAGCACGAAATACAAAAACGGTCGTACCAATATTGCCGAGGCAACCAGTGAAGGCGGTTATGAGGACTTGCCGCTTCACATCATTTTAAATGGACAGAGTGCTTCAGCATCGGAAGTGGTTTCGGGTGCACTGCAAGACCATGACCGTGCCACCATTTATGGCTCGACATCTTTTGGTAAAGGGTTGGTCCAAGAAGATAAAGTTTTGCCCGACGGTTCTACAGTTCGCTTGACCGTTGCTTATTATTACACCCCATCAGGTCGTTCTATTCAGAAGCCATATGATGGGGCAGACCTACCTGGGGAAATGGAGGGTCTGGTCTTCACTAGTGATAGCGGTAAAGTATTGGCAACGAGCGGTGGCATAGAACCTGATGTTCCGGTAGTCAACGATACTACGCAAGCCTATTATTGGGGATTTTCTTTTGGGACAATTGATGATTTTGCTTTCGAGTGGATCGACGGGAGACGCTCCATTATTCAGCGTTGGGACAAGGCAGATTTCATTCAAAACCATGTGATTTCAGATGAGTTGCTCTATGAATTTTTAGACTACGGCGGCTACGGAATTATATTGGACGATCTCAGTATGAATGAGATTGAGGAGTTACAACTGTTGCTGAAGTCCGCGCTTGCCAAGAATATTTGGGGATTCGATGCGTACCGATTAGTCTTGCAAGAACAAGATCCAATTTTAAACGAGGTCGTCCGTCAGGCATCGGGTAGCCTTCAATAAAAAAAGAAACCCCGGGCGCGGCCCAGGGTTTGCTTTATGAAGTTTTCCGAGATCTTAGTGCTCGTGGCCTTCGTGAGATTCTTCAGCTGCTTCTTCAGCAACTTCCTCAGTAGCTTCTTCAGTAGCCTCTTCTGCAGTTGAATCTGCTTCTTCAGCAACTTCTTCAGTAGCTTCTTCCATAACTTCCTCTACTGCAGGCTCTTCAACTACTGCATCTGCATCTTCTGCAGGTGCTGCACAAGCAGTCATAGCTACTGCTACTACCGCTGCTGCAAACCATTGTACTTTTTTCATAACGCGTTTGATGATTAGATTAATAACAAGTGAAAATTAATTGAAATTCAGTTGACTACGCAAATATTTCAATTAAAGTTTTGCAAGTTGTGCGCTCAATGAAACTTTCTCATTTACCAAGGCAGGCAATTCTGCGATCGGAATACGGATTTGTTCCATTGTATCTCTAAAGCGTACGGTAATGGTTTGGTCTTCAAGACTTTGGTGATCAACGGTCACGCACAAAGGCGTTCCTGCAGCATCTTGACGACGGTAACGCTTGCCAATGGCATCCTTTTCATCGTACTGAACCATATGATCAAACTTGAGCAAATTCACCACCTCTCGAGCTTTTTCAGGTAGTCCATCCTTCTTGAGCAATGGTAAAACCGCAACCTTGTAAGGTGCAAGGAATGCAGGAAGGTTAAGAACCGTGCGTTGTGAACCGCCCTCTAATGTTTCGTCCACTAAGCTGGTACTCAATACAGCTAAGAACATGCGGTCGAGACCGATGGAGGTTTCGACTACATAAGGCACATAATTCTCACCCAATTCTGGATCGAAGTACTGTAGTTTCTTACCGCTGAATTTTTCATGTTGGCTCAAATCGAAGTCGGTTCTGCTGTGGATACCCTCGAGTTCCTTGAAGCCAAACGGGAATTGGAATTCAATATCAGCCGCGGCATTGGCGTAGTGTGCAAGTTTTTCGTGATCGTGGAATCTGTATTTCGCTGTATCGAAGCCTAAGCTCTTATGCCAATTCAATCGGCGCTCTTTCCATGTGTTGTACCATTCCATTTCGGTGCCAGGGCGTACAAAGAATTGCATTTCCATCTGCTCAAACTCGCGCATACGGAAGATGAATTGACGCGCTACAATCTCGTTGCGGAACGCTTTACCAATCTGTGCAATTCCGAAAGGAATTTTCATGCGTCCAGTTTTCTGAACATTGAGGTAATTCAAGAAAATACCCTGTGCAGTTTCCGGACGTAAATACAATGTCGATGCCCCCTCAGCGACAGAACCCATCTGGGTGCCGAACATCAAATTGAACTGGCGTACGTCGGTCCAATTCATCGAGCCGCTCACTGGACATTTTATTTCTTCGTCTTCAATCAGTTGCTTAACATCGGCTAAATCATCTGCCTCCATTGCTTTGACAAAGCGGCTCATTATAGCATCAATCTTCTCTTGATACCCTATCACACGACCGTTTGTGCTTACGAACTGGTCACGATCAAAACTTTCGCCGAAACGCTTCGCGGCTTTGGTTACTTCCTTTTCAATCTTTTGACGAATTTTCTCGACGTGGTCTTCGATCAATACATCGGCACGGTAGCGCTTTTTACTATCCTTGTTATCAATAAGTGGGTCATTGAACGCGTCTACGTGACCGGAAGCTTTCCATGTTGTTGGGTGCATGAAAATCGCAGAGTCAATGCCTACGATGTTTTCATTCATTTGCACCATCGCAGCCCACCAATAGGCCTTGATATTGTTTTTAAGCAACGCTCCATTTTGGCCGTAATCATAGACTGCGCTGAGGCCGTCGTAGATTTCGCTGCTCTGGAAAATGTAGCCATATTCCTTGGCGTGAGAAATGACATTTTTGAATTGATCGTCAGACATATTGCGTGCGTTATTGTGCGTTTAATAAGGGGATAAGGTTGGTGAAGAAGAGCTTCACTGCAATGGCGAGCAAGATAACACCGAAAACTTTGCGTAAAATGCTCAAACCACCGCTTCCAAGTATGCGTTCAAGGCGTTCCGTATTCTTCAAGACGGCATAGACAACGACCATGTTTGCCACAATGGCGATCAAAATATTGATGGTCGCAAACTCTGCGCGAATAGAGACTAAGGAGGTCATCGTTCCTGCGCCGGCAATCAAAGGAAAAGCGATAGGTACGATGCTGGCGGTATTAGGGGTCTCTTCTTTATACAGCGTGATGCCAAGGATCATTTCAAGGGCTAAGAAGAAAATAACCAAGCTACCTGCAATGGCGAAACTTTGAACATTCACCCCCAAAAGATTAAGGATGCTTTCTCCCACAAAGAGGAAGACAATCATGATCGCACCAGCAACGATGGTTGCTTTCTCACTTTGAACGTGGCCGACCTTTTTACGAAGACTCACGATAATCGGAATGCTTCCTAGAATATCGATGACTGCGAATAAAATCAAGAATGCGCTCAGCGCATCGTTATAGTTGAACCCCATAGTTAATTAATCGTGGTGCAAAATTAACTTCTTTGACTGAGCTACACACCCTATTAAGCGCATTAGCTTTGTAATATGATCGAATTGGACGGAAAGCTATTATCAACAGACCTATTCAAAAAGGAATTTGTCTGTAATCTGGGCGCATGTAAAGGTGCGTGTTGTGTTGAAGGAAATGCAGGAGCTCCGCTCGAAGAGGAGGAGGCTGAGTTGCTCGAGCAATTGTACCCGAAATTCGAGTCTTACCTCTCTGAAGAAGGAAAGGCAGCTGTAGCGCAGCAAGGTAAAAGCGTCCAAGGATTAGGAGAATTAGAAACGCCATTGATCGCTGGTAAGGAATGTGCTTACACCGTTTTTGAAAAGGATGGAACGGCTTCTTGCGGCATAGAGAAGGCATATCTGGATGGTAAAATAGAATGGAAAAAACCCATCTCCTGTCATTTGTACCCCATAAGAGTTGCCAAATATTCTTCCTTCGAGGCATTAAACTACGACCGCTGGTCAATTTGTAGTGATGCCTGTTCACTTGGCGAAGAACTCAAGGTGCCAGTTTTCCGATTCCTAAAAGAGCCTCTAATTCGCAAATACGGGTCCGATTTTTATAACGAACTCGAGATAATTGCCGCCGAACTTTAGGGTTCTATTATTTGAAAATACCCTCCTTTTTCGGTCACCATCACCCCGTCCGCAGCGTAGACTGTTGATTCTCAAATTTGGAACATTTTCTCGTTGTTAATAACTGTGGGAAAAACCCAAAGAGCGCAACTTGATATTCCTTAAAATGATGGTCATGTTTGTATAGGTCGTTCGCCACTACCGTTGGCACCTTCGACTTTAGCCGCCCACAGCCAAAAATGATAACGCACTGATTTACAGCTGCTTAGATTTTATTTAAGCGGTTTTAACGATTTTTAATTTTTTGCAAAATGCAGCAGGAACCCATACTTCAGGAAAACAAAAACCGCTTCGTAATTTTCCCAATCCAGCACGATGATATCTGGCAATGGTACAAAAAACAAGAGGCATCTTTTTGGACAGCTGAAGAGATTGATTTGCACCAAGACGTGACCGATTGGAAGACTAAGCTCAACGATGATGAGCGATACTTCCTAAAGCACATCTTGGCCTTCTTTGCTGCATCTGATGGTATCGTAAACGAAAACCTTGCAGAAAACTTCGTGAATGAGGTGCAATATTCTGAAGCAAAGTTCTTCTACGGGTTCCAAATCATGATGGAGAACATTCATAGTGAAATGTATTCGTTGCTCATCGATACCCTCGTTGATAACGATTCTGAGAAAGATGAGTTGTTCAATGCTATTGAGCGTTTTCCAGCGATCAAGAAAAAGGCAGATTGGGCATTGCGTTGGATTGAAAGCGACTCATTCGCTGAGCGTTTGATTGCATTCGCCGCAGTAGAAGGAATTTTCTTCTCAGGTGCGTTCTGTTCAATCTTCTGGATGAAGAAACGTGGTTTGCTTCCTGGGCTTGCTACTTCAAATGAGTTTATCTCACGTGATGAAGGTCTGCACCGCGATTTCGCATGTCACCTTCACAACAACCACCTGATCAACAAGGTGCCTACGGAGCGTATCACTCAGATTATTACTGAAGCACTAGATATCGAGCGTGAATTCATCACAGAATCACTGCCAGTGAATTTGATTGGTATGAATGCCAAGCTAATGTCCGAATACCTTGAGTTTGTTACAGACCACTTGTTGGAGACGTTGAATTGTCCTCCGATTTACAATACAGCGAACCCATTTGACTTCATGGATATGATTTCATTGGAAGGAAAAACCAACTTCTTCGAGAAACGCGTTTCTGAATACAAAAAAGCAGGCGTTGGAGAAGAGCAAAGCAGTCACAACATTGACGATGCCTTTGCCGACCTCAACTTCTAAGCACTCGACTTACTTACCTCATATACAACACTAGAATACCTCCGAGAACACCATGATGCGCGTATTAAAAAGAGATGGCCGCAAAGAAGCGGTCAAGTTTGATAAGATTACAGCTAGAATCGAAAAGCTATGTTACGGCCTCAGCGAATACGTTGATCCTGTAGCTGTAGCGAAACGTGTGATTGACGGCGTTTACGACGGCGTAACCACTGCAGAGTTGGATAACTTGGCAGCGGAGACCGCAGCATCGATGACGATCAAACATCCTGATTATGCAAACCTTGCTGCGCGCATCGCGGTTAGTAACCTCCATAAGAGTACTAAAAAGAGTTTCTCGGAAACTGTAACGGATCTATTCAACTACATTAATCCAGAAACAGGTAAGCCGGCACCGCTGATCGCTGATGATGTATATGAAATCATCCAGAAAAATGCGGAGTTCTTGGATTCTCAGTTGATCTACGACAGAGATTTTAGCTACGACTATTTCGGTTTTAAAACGCTTGAGCGTTCTTACCTGCTGCGCATGCACGGTAAGATTGTTGAGCGTCCACAACACATGCTCATGCGTGTGAGTATTGGTATTCACAAGGACGATCTTGAAAGTGCTATTGAGACGTACGAGCTCATGAGCAAAAAGTACATGACTCACGCCACGCCTACGTTGTTCAATGCGGGTACGCCGAAACCTCAGATGTCATCATGTTTCCTTTTGACAATGAAAGAGGATAGCATTGATGGTATTTACGATACACTTAAGCAGACGGCGAAAATCTCTCAAAGTGCTGGGGGAATTGGCCTAAGCATCCACAACATTAGAGCTACAGGATCTTATATTGGCGGAACCAACGGTACGTCAAATGGTATCGTTCCGATGTTGCGCGTTTACAACGATACAGCACGTTACGTGGATCAAGGAGGTGGTAAACGTAAAGGTTCATTTGCAATCTACGTTGAGCCATGGCACGCTGATATTTATGAGTTCCTCGATCTGAAGAAGAACCATGGTAAGGAAGAGATGCGTGCTCGTGACTTATTCTATGCTATGTGGATTCCAGATTTATTCATGGAGCGCGTAGAGAAGAATGAAGATTGGACCTTGATGTGTCCGAACGAGTGTCCAGGTCTATTCGATTGCCACGGTGAAGAGTTTGTTAAGCTCTACACGAAATACGAAAAAGAAGGACGTGGACGTCGCACAGTGAAAGCACGTGAGGTATGGTCTAAAATTATGGAAAGCCAGATCGAGACAGGTACGCCATACATGCTTTACAAGGATGCTGCAAACTTGAAATCAAATCAGCAAAACTTAGGTACTATCCGTTCATCTAACCTATGTACGGAAATTCTTGAGTACACATCACCGGATGAGGTAGCGGTTTGTAACCTAGCATCTATTGCACTTCCAATGTTTGTTACTGAGCAAGGAGAATTTGATCACCAAAAACTCTTTGATGTAACCTACAAGGTGACTAAAAACTTGAACAAAGTGATTGATCGCAACTACTACCCAGTAGTAGAAGCGCGTAACTCGAA
>CAJXTR010000075.1 GCA_913060465.1 uncultured Cryomorphaceae bacterium
TAGGGCCTAAATGATTCTTTACGAAGTCCACCATTTCTTGTGGACTGTAGTGCATGCTCTCCCAATTATTTCCGTTGCCGTGCGGCTCATTCTCCACTGTGAAACCCCAGATTGGTATACCCTCCGCTTCATAAGCATCGACATACTTTGAGAAGAATTTCGCCCAGGTAGGATAGTATTCAGGAAGCAATTTTCCACCCACCCAATGGTTGTTATCCTTCATCCAAGGTGCAGCCGTCCACGGCGAGGCAAAAAGTTTAAACCCTTCGGTAGAACGTTCTTGCGCTCCCTTGATCATAGGAATCAGATCATCACGGTCCTCGTCAATACTGAAATGTTCTAGATCGACATCGCCCGCAACAGGGGTGTAGCTGTAGTTTGAAAGCGAGAAATCACATGAGTTCATGTGGGTGCGCATCAAGGAATACTTCGCACCTTCATCCGAAAAGTAGGCATCAAGGATGCGGGTCCGATTCTCCTCGCTTAATTGGTTCAGCAAATACGCGGAAGCCTCCGTAAAAGCACCTCCAAATCCCGTGATCGTCTGCTTCGTTTGCGTTGAGTTAATGCGAATGACTACTGGATTTTCAACGACTTCAAAGTCGCTTACTTCAGTCAGTGCATTACCCGATCGAGAGGTTTCAAATACTTTCATTGCAGCTTCAGGTTCGCTACCACCCACGCAGCCCACAAGGGCAAAGGTGAGGCTAATAAATGCTGTTCGGGTAGCTAGGTTCATGGTTGTTAGTCTTTAGTAAAATGTTGCTTTGCTATGGCGTAGGCTTGCTTTGCGTTACGATCTATGTCGACGATGCCCCAGTACTCCTCATTAGGTGCACCATCGTACGGTACGCCTGAAGAATTTGGTGCCCATCCCCCAATATCTTGTACGCCTGGGTTTCCTGCTTTCCACCAACCGTCAGTAAACGAGAAAATCAAAACCCCGGCATTATCTTCACGACGGGTCAAGATTTGATCTAATATGGTGTCCAATGCAGCGGCCTGCGCACCTTCGTTAGGTCCCTCTTCAAAACCTTGATTCGCCGTACGCATGTAACTATCTGCACCTACTTCAGCATAATAGAAGGGTTTATCGGTGATGGCTTTCCATTCATCCATAAAGGTCCCGGCTTGGTCCCAGCGGTACACATTGATTCCCCAAATATCAACCTCAGCACCATAGGCAAAGGCCATAGAATCCGGAATCTCACCGTGGGCTGTAGCCACAGGGTGTTCAGAATCCAGGGCATGGATGGCGTCGACCGCCTCCTTCAATGTGGTGTACCAGTTCTCCACATCGCCTTCAAACCATTCCGGATGGTAGTTGTACTCATTGCCCAATTCCCACATCAATATCGCCTCGTGATTCTTGAAACGCTCGACATACTCGAGGTAAGAACCTGAAAGCAAATCATAAAATCCTTCTTGGTTGTATCCAATTCCCACAATCAACTTCATGCCCGCAGCGGCAATCTTGTCCAAAACCTCCACCTCAGCAATGGGGGAATACGTGCGGATGGTATTCATTCCAGCCGCCTTCATCAAGGCGAGATCTTGATCGATCGTCGCAAAGCTGCGAACTGTATCACCTTTTGCAACCGGATGGTAACAAACCCCTTTGATGTAGGCCGTTTCCACCGCTTCCTCTTCCAAGATAGGGTCCGATTCCTGCGCACAACCTATTGCCAGCCAGCTGGCCAGTGCAATGATTACCGCATGTTTCATTCTCAATACTTGCATCTTATTCATTTACTGTTTTGGGGGTTAACACCGTTTTCATCAACGCTGCTTCATCCCCTCCAAATGTTTTCGTGATTGGGTTACCATTTCTGGTAAGGCCCTCAAACACGCCTTGATCGACCAAAGGCCACAAGGCATATTTCGCCTGACCATCCAGGGTAATGACTCCAAAGTTGTTCTCGCTTCCCTCTGAGTGATTTGGATCTTTCCAGGGCTCATCAAAAGCCTCGAAATAGAAGCACGAAATACCCGCAGAATCCGTCCATGAACGCATCTGATTGCGGTACAACGCCTGCTTGAACTCGTCGGCTGCGAAGGAACCGTTAGGACCATACAATCCACGACTCACACTAGCCCAACCCGTTTCACCAATGTGAATGGGTTTATCCGCGCCAATGCTTTCCATGTATTCTTTCACGCCATTGTATTGATTCTTCGCATAGTGCATGGCTCGGCGCATCGCCATCTCCACGCGTTCTGTTGAATCTGCATCTGCCACCGCACTTTCGTGCACTTCCCAAAAACCAGGATTGTAATGCGTATCATGGAAAGGATAGGTATGCATACTGATGTAGTCTACCGCATTGATCAACGCGTTCAAATCATCATTGTGGTAATCTGGACTTCCTCCGCCCCATGAAGCAAAATTATCCGAGCTTGTAATCCAAACAGACGATGGCAACTTGCCGATTTCCTTGAGTTCCTGCAGATAGTTTACATATTTCAAAATCACCCCAGGCTTCACAAAATAGCTCCAAGCCCAGTGAACCATGGCTTCGTTTCCTACAGCAATAACCTTGACGATGTCCGGATATTCGTTAGCATAGGCAACGGCTTTTTGAATTTCAGAAGTGTTGTTCTCCTCGTCCTCAATTTCGTGGTTCGGGTGGTCCGTCCAGGCGTGCAAACAGTCAATCCAAGCACCGAGCATAACGTACATTTCAAAGGAAGCATCCTCCTCCTTTAATTCTCGAATTGCCTTTAAAATATTTGGCGCTTGGTCCAATTGAAGGTTGTAGGTTCTCAGAATACGTATGCCCATGGCATGCATGATTTTGAGATCGTCTTTTAATTCAGCAATAGTCGGCTGAACCTCGCGCGTGATCGCACGATAACCCCCATAGGAAACCGCTCTATACTCTGGGTTACCAAGAATATCTGATGCCGTTTTCATATGCGTTGATTCCGTTGGTTGTTCATTGCATGACACGAGAGAGGCTGCCCCAAAAAGAAGCGCCGCCAAAACTCGTTTCGAATGTTTCATGCAACTCATCATTCTTATTTCTTTACTACGGCAACCTCAATCTTGCTTACCGTGTTTGTTCTCATGAATACTTCTCTTGAAGTAGCGTTATCCATTGCTGTTCCAGCGAACTCACGTACGCCATCTACCGTATGTACTTTGATGGCGGCGGATTCCGCCAAGGTGTACACCACTGGCACCTGACACACGGTGAATCCTAAGCTTCCCTCATGCAATTCCATTGCTGTTCTATTGCCTAAAACATCAATGTATTTGAATTTATGCGGGCTGCTCAAGAATTCCGATTTCTTCAAGATTGTCGGTTCGAAGTGGATTGCGCCAGATTTTACTCGGACACCTAACTCGCCGAATCTGCTCAATACATCTTCTTTAACCTGACCCGTCATACCTGGCTGCTGAGCGCCTTTTCCTCCCGGTGTATGTGAATACGGGTCCGTTGGGAAGGCACCATACAGCTTAGGTGATTTGTGCGCACCGATACCGGCAAGGATTTCGAAGTAGTGATCGAATAATCGGCCCACAGTAGCACCTTCAGCATTTTCATCAATGGCGCGCTGCGTGTTCTCGTAAGCCGCCAATAGCAGTTTCGACACCATGTGCCAGTAAATAGAGCCCAGTCCTTCATACCCAAAGAACGTTCCTGAACGACCAGTGAACGATTTGTGGTCGAACACTTCTTCAAAAACGGCACAGAGGTACGCTTCTTCAGCGCTAGCCAATTCTGTATATTGTGCAGGAACCTCAGCCAAAGCCTTCTTCAAGCTATCTACATTGTTGAAGAGCCCGCTGAAGTGGTACAAGCCATTGCAATCTTTTGTAACGACTTGTTTGTTACCCGCAGCGACCAAAGCCTTGATCAGCTCACTCTTCTCTGCTTTCTCCGTTGGAATAATATTCTTAGCAACGAATCTTGGCAGCTCTTTATTAGGGTACAAGATGTAGCTGTACTGGTCTTCACGGAACAATGCGCTTGCTTTCAGTGCATCCAATACGGCTAGACTTTCTTCAGTATTTAGGTAACCTGAGCTTAGAATAGCTACTTGGCCCTCGAGCATTTCCGACAAATACGATACCTGAACTTCATTACCTTCAACGGTCATTAAGTTGTAAGCGTGGTACAACCCATCGGCACGCTTGTTGGCACGAATGGCATGCTCCAAGTGCTGACGAGCAGAAGCAGCGAAAGCCTGAATGTCAGCAACGCTGATTGTGGCAAAAGACCCACTAAAACCTTCGTTATAAATGGCGGCTCTGTAGTTCGCAGCGGCCGTCCCAAGGGCATCCAAAACACGCTTGCGGTCTGTATCGCTGATAGGACCTGCCAACAAGGATTCATGTTGTTCGAGCGCAGCTTTGACCTCGTTAAAGAAGGTTGCTAATTCCGCTGAAACCTTAACCGGTGTATCGCCACCTTCTAGCAACCCTTCGAAGAATGCTAAGAATCTTCTGAGGTAATACAAGGTCACCATACTCACCCCATTACCAACCAACGCGTTGTTGGCATCGTTCCATTCTGGACGTTGGGTATTCATCCAAATCCCAGCTTCAGGAATGAAATTTGACACTTTCGCCAAAACAGTCGCAAGGATCTTTTCAAGGAAGTTTACGTTATGAATAGTGTCCAATTGGTTACGCAACAAGGCACCATCCGCACCAATAGATTCGCGCAAAGCCTCTATAGCGTTGTGCGCATCCTCATCAAACTCGATGGTATCCTTTGGATTCGCTAGTAAGTCATCGTATGATTTAATGCGGTATGGCACGTTTGCATACACGAACAAATCTTGCGTGAAGTACTCTTTAAGTTTCTCTGGGTAGTAGGCCTCGATGAACTCGAGGAATTTTAACAAGTAAATGATTTGGTGATCGCCCCAGTACCCGATGTACGACCATGGGTTATCTGGCTCAATAGTTTCCCAATCAAAGCCATCCTTGGTAACACGGTATGGATTATATCCGTCAAAGGTTGAAGCGTTCAAGAACTTATGGATCATCCCTTCGATGAACTCAGGGTATGAATGCGCTAGGGCTTCCCAGTTTTGGAAGATGTCGCGCCAGTTCCCTTGGTAATCAAGAATCTTAGAACCGTCCTCTTCGTTTCTGGTGTTGATGGAGAACTTATTCCATGGACGGCTTGGATCTCCGTGACGACGGCTGAACTTCAAAGGAAGGTATTCCGTACACAAACGCGTGAAGTCTGCATCGCTAGAATTGGCCACCAAGGCACGAAGTTGGAACAAATCAAATACTTCGGGCAGTCCCTTTAATTCCTTGGCAAATTTCTCTGCAACTGCATGATTCGCCTTAGCGATGTAAGGAACGAAATCCACCTTTTCGATGGTGTAGTTGTAGTCGAAAATCCCACCACGCATGATGTTAAACATGGTGTTGGCAAAGTGACGGTTATTGAGAATACCATCCTCGGTCATCTGCAGACCATCAGAAGCTGCAACGAGGTGGATCAAACCTTCCGTACCCGCTTCAACATCGGCAAGCACTTTCTCGTATAAAGCTTTAGGATCAGCCAGAGCGGCTTTGGTCTTAGCAACATCCGAAGGACCTTGATGTACATCCGCAACAATTGACCAGCTCACCGTGCCTTCTGAAGGCACTTCTACCGTCGAGTTTAGAAGGAATGCACCCTTTTCTGCTTTAATATCTACTTCTTGCTCTATGGCAAATCCTGCTCTAAAGGCGTCAAGTTGTTTAGAACACAACAACACTTTAGGGTTGTCCAAGCCATAAGACCAAACCGTGTTTGCCTTCAGCGCCTCAGATGGCTCAGCTCTATCCACGATAATGGCACTCAAAGAGAAAATTCCCAAACCAGTATCAGTCTCTAACTCGCATTTTTTGTAGGCATCGACCAAATTACTAGAAGCATTCTGCAAGGCATCTTCAACGCCATAAGGCAGAATATTTTGAATACCGTCGAGCAGTTCTATTTGAACCGATGCTGAACCTAGGTTCTTCAATGCTGATTTGCGAACAAACCCATATTGCTCGGAAGAATTCCACTCATACGTGAAAGCAACACCCAAATCCTCGTTGATCTCTTCGAAGATTAATTTGTTACCGTAAGGATTCTTGTAAAGGTTGCGACGAATCGTATAAAGTCCTTTCAGACGGTTTGAAAACGGCTCCCACAAAGAAGTCTTGCCGTCGGCATCCGTTACTAAGAAAATGGACTTGCTACCCGTAGTCTCAAAAGATTCCGTGATCTTGTCATCCGTGTAGTACGGGAACAAGGAATAATTGCTGTTCTTTCTTCCTGCGGTCAAACCACCCGTGCTCGAAATGAACATCCAGTGGTTGGAGTTACTTACGATGCTCATGAAGAATGGACGCATGCCATCGTAGTTGGAAATTTTATAGAAACGCTCCCCGTCTATTCGAACAGCCTCACCATCCACTGTTTTGTTGGTTAGCTGAGAAAGACGATCGCCTAGATAAATTTGTTTTTGTTCTCCCATGATCAATTGTCGGTGTGTTGTAAGGGGTACACCAAGTCAATTTTTGTGTCAGTTATACATTTGTTTTGTTCTTTCAAGAGTTTGATGCATTTGACCGGTTAGAATTCCTGCCTTTTAACTCAAACTCTTAAAAATCGTAACGCCTTGATAAACAACGTAAAAAGGCACTACACCTAGCCTAGCAAAGGCGTATTGGAGTGGCTTGACAATATTAAGAAGTACATTTTAAGGTCCAGCCGGACAATTGTAGGACAACACAGGTTTATTGGGGGTTAAAGGGCTATTTGGACATTTTTTAAGCGTGTTAAAATGTAGTACATTGTATCCAGTTAACTAACACACGCATGAAGTCCTCAAATCTTCTTTTTCTTTTAATCAGCCTATTGATTGCCACTTCTGTTCAAGGTCAATGTGGTCAAAACTATGACCGCAACGTACGTCGGATTGTAAGTGCAGCTGAGAAATTACCTCACGAAAAAACGAGGATTGTTTTTGCCGGAAGTTCCACCTTCCGACTTTGGAACAACATGGCCGAAAGTTTCCCGGAATATGAGGTAGTCAATGCCGGCATCGGTGGGTCATGTTTTGATGATCTAATGCGTTACAAAGAACAGCTAATCTCGGCCACTAACCCAGATATCCTTGTAATCTATGAAGGGGATAATGATATCGTTCATATAGAAGAAGACGGAAATCAAAGAGAGTTATTTAATATTCATTCAGATGCATGGCAACTATTGAATTGGATCCAGTACACACATCCTGAGCTTCCTGTATTTCTTCTTTCACCCAAACCCTCACCTTCTCGATGGGAGCACCTCGCTAGGTATAAGGCCGTGAACAGTGCACTCGAAGAATTAACCGAGGCATATAATTACCACTTCCTTGATTGCTGGCCTTGGCTCACCGACAACAACGGACAAGTCGATCCAGACTTATTTATTTTCGATAATCTTCACTTAAACCGTGAAGGAAACAGTCGTCTAGGCCATTACATGGCGGAAGAGATCCGCAGTGCTCACCTCAACGAAACAACGCTTAATGAGTTTATCGATAACTGGCACAAAGCAGCTTCAATGGCAGATTCGGCCGCATATTTCGGAGCCTTCTATAATGATGAAAGCATTTTCCAAGGCACCGACGGCGGGGAGTATTGGACTGCTGGCGAGTTTCGAGCTTGGGCAGCACCTTATTTCCGAAGAGAAAGTGCATGGACCTTTAAAGCTTTTGAACGTCATTGGTACAGAAAAGGCAATACCCTTTGGTTCAATGAACGTTTAGATTCACCGCATATGGGCAAATGCCGAGGCGTTGGTGTTGTGCGCGCCACAAGTGATGGCCTGAAAATAGACCACTACAGCTTGAGCTTTGAGGTTCCGAATGAAGTTGTAGGAGAATTAGTTCCATTGGCCACACCAGAACGCATAGAGGTATTGAAGTACCAACAAGAATTGGACGATTTTTATAGAGATTCTACTACGAGTCCTCTCAAACCCGAGGAGCGCGCTGCCTTCCACGGACATGAATTCTTCAGCTATAATCCGGAGATGGCCGTTGAGGCGAACATTGAAGTGCTCGAAAATGAACCTTGGTTTAATATGGCCACCAGTTCAGGAGTGAGTAGAGAATACCGCCGTTATGCCAAGGCAACCTTTGAACTTAATGGCCAACCTTTTGAATTATTCCTGTACCAAAGCAAGCGTTTAATGGCAATGGAAGAATACAAGGACCACCTCTTCCTCCCATTTATGGACAAGACTACAGGCATAAGCACCTATGGCACGGGCCGATTCATGGACGTTTCAATTCCCGAAGGAGCCACAATGATCTTGGATTTTAATTACGCATACAACCCCTATTGCG
>CAJXTR010000076.1 GCA_913060465.1 uncultured Cryomorphaceae bacterium
ACACGTATTCAAGAGGACCGCTCAGTAATGGAAGTGTTGAGTGCAAATGGTTTGACGATCCGCGCCGAGCTTTCGTACCGTTACCGTCCTATTGAGGATAGAATTGGTTACCTACACAACGAAGTAGGTGAGAACTACCACGAGCGCATCGTCATCCCGGAAATTCGTTCGGCCACGCGTGAAGTCATTGGTAAGTACTTGCCAGAGGAGTTGTACAGCTCAAAGCGTGATAGCATTCAAACTGAAATCTTCAACCTCGCTGCAGCACGTATTAAAGAGAAATACATCGAGTTGGATGCAGTCTTGATTCGTGATGTAGGTCTACCGGATAAACTGAAGCAAGCGATCGAGCGCAAGCTAGAGCAAGAGCAGGTGGCTTTGGAGTACGAATTCCGTTTGACACGTGCTGAAAAGGAAGCTGAGCGTCAGCGAATCGAAGCCGAAGGTAAGGCTGCGGCAAACCGCATTTTGAGCCAATCTTTGACAGATAAAGTATTGAAAGACAAAGGTATTGAGGCTACGTTGCGCCTCGCTGAAAGCCCGAACAGCAAAGTAATTGTTGTGGGTGGTGATGACGGTTTACCACTAATCTTGGGCAACAACTAGTCCCAAAAGAGACATTAAATTAGCAAGAGGCGGTCATTTTTGGCCGCCTTTTTTTATATTCGAAAACCCCAACCGGCTGAGAACAAACACACTCGAACACTCTCGTACATGGAACTACACGTTGCGCTCACCCCGGATTCATTGCTCTACTGGTTTGGTTGGGCCGTGTCCCTATTCATCATCACTTTTCCTATCTGGATGGGTAGAAACCTAAGTATTCTTGGTCGAAAGGCATTTGAACGTGGTTGGGCCCTCTTGCTTTTGGTGGCCTATGCAGCTATGACATCTTTGTCTATTTCCAGAGGAGAATTTAGCTGGAGCGGGAGTTTATTGTTTCACATGTGTGGCTTCTCTAGACTCTTGGTCATCGGGTATTTTTTCACGGGGAAGAAGTGGATGGGAGAATTGGTCACCTTCACAGGAATTGCAGGAGGCCTACAGAGCTTGATTACTCCTGAGTTCACGCATGGCATCAACCCCATTTACGCCTTTGACTACTACGTGAACCATGCGTCCATCATCGCCGTAGGTTTTTACATCATCTATGTGCACCAGCAGCCGCTAAAGCCCATGGCGTGGTTGCGTAGCTTTGGCCGCATTCAGCTGATGGCGTTGATAGCTTTAGGCATCAACCTACTCACCGGAGGAAATTACATGTACCTCATGGAACCACCGATCGTGGACAATCCGCTAGTGATCACCAGCGAGGCTTTTCCATACCTCCATGTGGTGTTCTTTGAGGTGTTCGCTGCATTGAACTTTTTGTTGATTCAACTCATTCTCAAACGCATTCGCGTTCGCAACAGTGTCGGTATAAGGGTCGTTTAGCCTTTTCACACATTTACAACATTTTAGGGGCGAGAAGTCTTATATATTTGGGGACCCAAATGCAGCACGATTATTGCTGCCCAGTTAAACCTTTGACCCAAATACACGTCCTTAACTCATGACGACAAAATACCTAGGTGCCCTTTTGGCCCTTTTCCTTTGCCTAAGCACGACCGCTTTTGCCCAGCAACCGGGTAGAGGGCGTGGAAATTTTGACCCCTCGAAAATGCCGAAGATTGGCAAGATTTCGGGTACGCTCGTGGATTCTGAAACGCAAGAGCCGCTCATGTATGCCGCAGTGAAGGTGGTCAGCAAGTTGAGCGATGAGTTAGTGACCGGTGGCATGACCAACGATAAGGGCCAGTTCATGGTCGAAGGCATCGCCTTGGGGCCAAGTACCGTAGAATTCGCATACG
Source organism: uncultured Cryomorphaceae bacterium (assembly GCA_913060465.1). GTDB lineage: Bacteria > Bacteroidota > Bacteroidia > Flavobacteriales > Schleiferiaceae > UBA10364. The sequence goes on from CAJXTR010000076.1 coordinate 1,851, forward strand.
TGGGATACAAAACCCTAGTACAAGAGATTCGACTAGGCCGCGACGGCGTAGAGCAAGACCTAGGTAAGGTCCTCCTCGTTTCTTCAGGCATTGAGCTAGAAGAGGTGACCGTGGAGGCGGAGCGCCAATTCATGACCAACGAGATCGACCGCAAAGTATATGACCCCTCAAAGCTGATCCTCAGCAAAACGGGTTCAGCCACAGACATCTTGGAGAACATACCATCCGTAGAATTGGACCTTGAGGGGAACATCACCCTGCGCGGTTCAAGCGCCGTGCGTATCATGATTGACGGACGACCATCGCGCTTTACCGGCGAAGACCTGAGTGCCTTACTTCAAGCCTTGCCTGGAAATAGCGTTGAGAAGATTGAGGTCATGACCAACCCGTCGGCGAAGTACGACCCGGACGGTACCGCTGGGATGATCAATATTGTCTTGAAAAAATCGGCCTTACAAGGATTGAACGGCTCTGTTAACGCCTCGTATTCTGGTGCGGACCGAGTTCGCACGGGACTCAACCTTAACTACAAACAAGGCAACTTCAACTATTTCATTAACGCAGGACACAGCTCGGGCAAATACCCAAGGTCAAATTGGTCGAACCGCATCAGCCAATTGGCCGACGGGCAATACACCACCTACCAAGAGGCAGAGGGCTACGGTGGGCGCAATGGAAATAACATCAAAGCTGGTATCGACTTCACGCCGAGCACCAAGCACACCTTCACCCTGCAAGGAACCGTCAACCAAGGTTTGCGTCCGCGCATCGAGGATAAAATCACCGACTGGACCACACCGTTTGATGCCTACACCATCGGTCAATATTCGATTGAAAATGGGACGCGCTGGAACAATAGTTTGGATGCTATTTATGATTGGAAGCCTTCAAAAGACGAATTCCTGAACGTTCGATTCTCTTACACCGACGGATGGCGTAACGACGAAATGGATTTTGAGCAAGATACCCTTGGTAGCAACGGGGGCAAGACGCCGTCAATGCGTTACAACACGAACAGCTACGGCGACCAATGGGAGATCAACGGCCTTGCAGATTACACTAAAAAATGGGGCGAGAGCACTCGACTCGAAAGCGGAGTTAAGATCATCATGCGTGATGACCTCGACGGCTTCCGCCGCTTCAACACAGACATCAACACCGGGGTAAATACCCTTGATCCATTAAGCGAAAATGAATTCTTGTATTCCGAGGACATCTTCGCCGCCTACACAAACTACGGTTTCAAAAAAGGCAAATGGGGCTACCAGTTGGGTCTTCGTGCTGAGCAGGCGAACATCACCGCCGAGCAAATCACTCAGGACTCCACCTTCTACAACAACTACTTCCAGGTATACCCAAGCGCCTTCTTGACCTACGAGATTGCGCGTGGCCGCGAGCTGAACTTTAGCTATAGCCGACGCGTAGAGCGCCCACGCGGTCGTCAGTTGAACCCATTCATCGATTATTCAGATCCTTTTAACCTTCGTCAAGGGAATCCGTACCTATTGCCGGAATTTACCGGCGCCTATGAGGCAGGCTATACCCACATTCTCAAGCAGGGGAGCACCCTTACGGCCAACATGTATTTCCGCGATAAGAGCAACATGATTAATTGGTACAACATCGTGGACAGCTCGGGCATCAACATGACCACCTTCCGCAACCTTAACGACGGGGAAGACGCTGGTCTTGAAATGAACTTCCGCGGAAAAATCGGGGACAAGGGAGCATTCGCTAGTCTCGGTGGAAACTACTTCTACAGCCAAGTACGCGGTGAGGTCGACGGCATTTCATGGAACAATAATGGCTTCGGCTTTGGCTTAAACACCATGGTAAGCACACCGCTTTGGAAGAGTGCAAGCCTCCAACTTATGGGGAACTACCGCAGCAAGCGTGTGAATGCCCAAGGGATTGGCCGTCCGTTCTACTTCGTAGGTGGGGGCTTCAAACAAGGCTTCATGGACGACCGCTTAAACTTCTCGGTCAACTGTCGTGATATCTTCAACACCATGGGCTGGAACTACGAGAACGCCGGTCCAAACTGGACGCAAGAGGGCCAATTCCGTTGGATGTCTCGCGTCGTAGAATTCGGCTTGACTTATAACTTCGGTGAAGTGCAGCGAAGACGACGTGAAATGAACCGCGGCGGTGGCGGTGGCGGCATGGACATGGAGATGTTCTAAATCAAGAAACTACCAAAGCCTCGGATTCGTCCGGGGCTTTTTTTATTTTAGAGGAAAGCACACGCCATGAGAAAGCTCTTACTTCTATTCGCCTTTTTGCCGCTGCTCTCCTTTGCGGAAGTTCCGCCTTGCCCCATATCCATACCTGTCGTTTATGATTTAACCGGGGCGCTCGAAGAGGGGGCAGAAGTAGTAGCCATCGTGACGGATCTCGGGGAGATCAGTACTTTTTCATACGATACGGCGACCTCATACTTGAATATCAATACTGACGCGACCTTCTATTACGCACTTTGTAAGACGGCTTCGGGGGGCTTTACTTACCTCTACATGGGGCCAAGTGAAGTTGGCGGAAGTGGCGAGTTTAGCGTTCAGGAGCTGGAACCATTACCTTCTTCGATAAATGAAGGGGCCAAAGCTTTCGGTCGAGGAACCTTGATTTCCTTTGGTTCAGGTACACTGATCTTTTTGGGAGGCATTGCCTTAGACGATGGGAGCGGCGGTGGCTTCTTTCTAGGCTTGCTTTTGGGCTTAGTCGTCATTGTGTACGGTACTATGGCGAGCGCCGCTTATGGCGTTTTTAAAGGTGCCCAAACCTCCTTAAAGAACAACAGGGAAGTTCAACGTCGCGCTGCCGCAAGAACATCATCGTCGAGCAGTACGTTTGTAGTCACCCCGGTGGATCGGGAAATAGTGCCTACGGAGTACTTGGAAAAATTGGACCCTACGATCTAAAACTCCTCGTCGAAGTCGTCGCCCTCACCCGGGAAATCGAACGAAGTAGAAATACAATCTACATCCACACCTAGGTCGCCCTTTGGACGCTCGAACGGTTCGAGACTGATGCCTAGTTTAGGGTTCGCGTAGTTCTTCTTCATGTACACCGCCCAGATGGGGAGTGCAGCGGTAGCCCCCTGACCGTAATAGGTTCCAAAGCCACCGCCAAAGTGCGCTGCACGGTCATCACAGCCGGTCCAAACACCAGTAATCAGGTTCGGCACTACGCCCATGAACCAACCGTCCGATTGATTTTGTGTCGTCCCAGTTTTACCTGCAATCTCATTGGTGAACTTATACGGGTAACCCGTTACGGCGTTGTTTCTATAAAACTTCGAACCATAGTCGTGGCGCAGGCGTGAACCCGTTCCATCTTCTGTAACGCCCATCAAAAGCTTTAGAATGACATAGGCATCTTTGTCGCTCATGACCTGACGAGTTTCCGGAGTGAATTCCTCTAACACTACCCCGTTCTTATCTTCAATGCGCGTGATCATGATAGGCTGAACATAGCGGCCCTTATTCGCAAATGTTGTGTACGACCCCACCATTTCATAGACGCTGAGGTCTACCGTACCCAAGGCGATCGAAGGCACCTCAGGAATATCTCCCGTGATGCCCATTTTGCGCGCGAGGTCAATAACCGGACGTGGACCCACCTGTTTCATTAAGAAAGTGGTCACGGTATTCATAGAGTTGGCCAAGGCATGCTTTAAACTCTTCGTGCCACCGTATTTATCATCAGAATTTGACGGACACCAATCCTCGATAAGTCCATATTCTCCTTTTTCAATACAGATCTTCGCATTGGGCACTTGCATACAAGGGCTGTAGTTTTTCTCAAGAATAGCTGATGCATAGACGAACGGCTTGAAGGTAGAACCCACCTGGCGTTTCCCTTGCTTAACGTGGTCGTATTTGAAGTACTGGAAGTCATTTCCACCTACCCAGGCTTTGACAAAACCGGTTTGTGGTTCCACACTCATCATCCCCACTTGATAAAGCCCTTTGTAGTACATGATGCTGTCCATAGGACTCATTACCGTATCCTTATCGCCGTTCCAAGTAAAGACGGTCATAGGGATCGCAGTATTGAACACATCGCGGATGCTATCAGCACTTGCGCCCTTTTTCTTCAGACCGCGGTAGCGCTGTGTGCTCTTCATTGCCCGGTCTAGAATGGCGCGAACGTTGCCGGCCGGATCTTCATCAAAGTAGAACGGTCCGTACTTGCGGTCCTCCTTGATAATATCAAAGATGCGCTGCAGGTTGCTCATGTGTTCTTGCACGGCTTCCTCAGCGTTTTGCTGCATCTCAGCGTTGATGGTCGTGTAGATCTTGAGGCCTCCACTGTAAAGGTCAAGCTCGCGGCCGGTGCGCTTCTCATAATCCTTGATCCAATCCTTCATGTACCCGCGTAAATACTCACGGAAATAAGGTGCTAAACCTGCATTATGGCTCTGTGGACGGAAGTTTAGCTGTAAGGGAATCTGTTGTAGGCTATCTTTTTCCTCCTCGGTGATCATGCCGTTGCGAACCATCTGAACGAAGACTTGGTCGCGACGAAGTTTCGTGCGCTCGGGGTAGCGCTTAGGATTGTAAAGCGATGGGTTCTTCGCCATAGCCACGAAGACCGCGGCTTCCTCAATGTTGAGGTCGATAGGTTTCTTGTTGAAATACGTGCGTGCCGCAGAATTTATACCCACTGCTTGGTACAGGAAGTCGAGCTGGTTGAGGTACAGGGCAATGATCTCCTCTTTGGTGTACAGTCGTTCGAGGCGCACGGCAATGACCCATTCGCCAAACTTCTGCATGATGCGTTCGATAAGGTTTTTCGCAGGCTCATTGTATTGCATTTTGGCCAATTGCTGCGTGAGCGTCGACCCGCCCCCCTTTGTGCCTAAAAACGCCACCGCACGTGCCAAAGCCTCTGCGTCTACACCGCTGTGTGAATAGAATCGTTCATCTTCTGTAGCCACGAGCGCTTTCCCTAACCACGGGGTCAATTCCTCGTAGGTAGCTGCTGTACGGTTTTCACGGAAAAACGTTCCTAAAATCTCATCATCCTCTGAGATGATCTGAGTCGCTAGTTTGGTATCTGGGTTGGCAATCTGCTCAATGTTAGGCAGTGGATAGAATACCTCGGCTACCGTCAAGGACAGCATGATGGTAAGCCCCCACACAGGACTGGTGATGGCCAATACGGTCCAAATAATCTGCTTGCGGAAATTGCGCTTTTTTGGGGGAGTGGGAGTTGCTGCCATAGGGTATAAAAATAACGAAATGTGGAACCGAAGATTATCGGACGATAAGAACTTTTCCCATGGCTGTAATTTCTCCTAGGTCATCGCTTACGTAGATTAAATACACCCCACTTGGCACCTTCTTTCCTGTGTGTGTTCGACCCTCCCAGCGCATTTGACCGCCTTCCGCCGTAGTCTCGAAAACCAAGGCGCCGCTTACATCGGTGATCTTGATTTGTGCGTTATCGGGACAGCCTTGGGCAAAAATTGGACCCTCGTAGCCGGGACGAACAGGGTTTGGATAGACCATTAACTCCGGGTAATACCCCATATATCCTGGCGTGGCCGTGCCTCGATACCCCACAACGCCCAGGTCGGTGGCAATGAGCACCTCACCCGTGGTGGGATCAATGGCAATGCTTTGAATGTTGTTTGAGAGCAATGGGCTGTTGTCCACGGTAAAGTGCTGCAATGTTTGGAGGCCGTCATCGCTGACCAAGAAAATGCCCGCCCCGCGCGTTCCTAACCACTTCTGGTTCGCACCATCCACGAATATGCTGGTCACTGGCGTTTCCCCAAGGAGTTTTTGTACCACGCCATCTTCTTCGAAAAGAATAGGTCGCGCATCTGCATTCCCGCCATCAAAAGCATTATCTGGACTATAAAGCACTACCAATCCTTCATCCGTTCCTATCCAAAGTTCGCCGTCGTGGTCTACGGCCATGGACAAGACGTGGTCGGAAGGAAGATCGCCCGAGCCTATGCCGGTGGAGAGGTTGCGCTTCGCACCGTCGAAAATTCGGTAGCCGTAAATCCCATTCGTCCGGCTTTGGATAAAGAGCATGCCGTCGTGGTGAACGATATCTTTCAATGCGACGCCGT
>CAJXTR010000077.1 GCA_913060465.1 uncultured Cryomorphaceae bacterium
GCCGTAAACTGCTTTTCGTAAAGATTGAAGTAGGCGCCCTTTTTAGCCAACAATGTAGCGTGATTGCCCTCCTCCACGATCTTACCCTGATCCAAGACGATGATTTTGTCCGCATGCTGGATAGTCGACAGACGGTGAGCAATGATAATAGAGGTTCGGTCCTTAGTCAAGGCCAGCAAGGCTTGCTGAATTAATTCTTCCGTATGCGAATCGATGCTTGAGGTTGCTTCATCAAGAATCAGCACCTTAGGGTTGGTAATGTAAGCGCGAAGGAATGCCAGTAATTGGCGTTGACCAGCAGAAAGTACGCCACCACGTTCACGAACATTGTAATTCAATCCATCCGGGAGTTCTTCCAAGAATGATTTTATTCCGATCGCCTCTGCAGCAGACCAGATCGCTTCATCTGAAATGGTGGACTCCCCCATAACAATGTTTGAGCGTACCGTATCAGAGAATAAGAATACATCTTGAAGTACCAATGCCATTTGTGAACGAAGGTCCTTCAAATCTATGCCCTTAAGCGAAGCGCCGTCGATCTTAACAGTTCCTTTCTGATAGGGATAAAAGCCCATGAGGACTGAGATAATGGTACTCTTTCCTGCACCGGTTGCACCTACGATTGCTACGGTTTCACCTTGAGCAGCCTCAAAAGAGATACCTTTCAAAATAGGCTCATTTTCTATGTATTGAAAATGCAGGTCCTCAATCGAAATACGGCCTTCAAGGTTGATTTTAGTCGCACCATTAGGTTCTATTTCATGATCGCTGTCGAGGAGTTTAAGTACGCGCTCTGAAGCCACCATTCCCATTTGTAGGGTGTTAAAACGGTCCGCGAGCTGGCGTAATGGACGGAACAACATGCCAATGAAGATGATCATCGCTGTGAGCTCACCGACAGTCACGCCTCCTCCCTGTGCCGCATTCATACCGCCATACCAAACGCCCAAACCAATGGATATCGCACTCAACACTTCGATTATGGGGAAAAACAGGGCGTAGTAGAAGATACTTTTAATGTTGGCATCGCGATGGCGCGCATTGATCGTTTCAAACTTTTGCATCTCTTGTTCCTCACGACCAAAGGCCTGCACGATTGCCATCCCACCTAAATGCTCCTGCACGAAGGTGTTCAAATTGCTGACTTCATTTCTTACCGACTGGAACGCCCCTTTGATACCGCGCTGAAACCATCGCGTCGCGATGAATAAAACCGGAATAACGCTCAGGCTAATCAATACCAACATCGGGTTAAAAAAGAAGAACATGGCAAAGAGCATGACCGCAATGCGAAAGAGGTCTCCAAAAATCACCAATATACCCTCTGAAAAAACTTGAGCGATGGTTTCGATATCGCTGACTACGCGAGTTACTAATTGGCCCACAGGGCTCTTATCATAAAAGCTAAGTCGGAAGTCCTGAAGTTTCTCGTAAAGCTCAACACGGATGTCTTTAATAATACTTTGTCCTAACCAGTTAGCGGCATACATAAAACCAAAAGAACCAATGCTTTCGAAAAGCAAAAGCCCTACCAACCAAAGCATGAGATTTACGAGCATTTCAGGATCACCTCCGAGAATAGCGTCATCAATAACCTGGCGCGTTAGAATGGGTCTTGCCGTTCCTATAGCACCTAGGACTACTGTAAGGACCACAGAAAAAATGAACAATGCTCTATACGGTTTAGCATAGCCCAAAACTTTCACAAAGAGCTTAAAATCAAATGCTTTTCCTCCGACGTTGGACATTTAAAAATGGGGGTATTGAATGGCTGATAAATATAACCCGTGTGCCGGGGCGCTTGTTCCCATGGCACCACGATTTCTAGCTTGGAGTCGGGTTTGAAATTCCTCAAGAGTCCATTTCCCACGTCCCACTTCGTACAAGCTACCTACAATGGCACGTACCATGTTACGTAGGAATCGGTCCGCAGTAATCTCGAAAACCCAATGATCTTCGCGTTGAACCCAGCGAGCCGCACTGACGGTGCAGAATGTAGTCTTGTTGTCCGATCCATTTTTACAGAAGGAGGCAAAATCACTTTCCTGCAATAAAAGTGCAGCTGCGCTGTTCATGGCATTAAAATCCGGAAGGTCCTCTACCATCCAAGCCCATTGACGTAAAAATGGGCTACCCGTACCACATAGTTTATACTCGTAACTGCGGGAAGTCGCCAAGAATCGTGCATGCCACTCCGCGCCTACTTCGAAAGCCTCTTCAATGCGAATGGAAGGATCTATAAATCTGTTTAATCGGTGTACGAGATGAGCATGGGTCATCTCTGCTACTATAGACGGATCCCAATCAAAGTGGGCATACATTTCGGTAGCATGCACCCCAGTGTCGGTTCGTCCAGCACCCGTTGTCATAATTTCTTGCTTCAAAAGTTTGGTGAGCGCATCGTTCAGTTCCCCCTGTACCGTACGGTCCTGCGGCTGAACTTGCCAACCACAAAATGGAGTTCCATCAAAGGCCAATTTCAATACGGTACGCATTACTTTTGAAGTGTTATGAAGGTCGTCAAAGGTACAACTTGGTGAGCGCAAAAAAGACTAAAATCCTACTCCTCTCGGATACCCATAGTTATATGGATGATCGCATCTTGGAATTTGCTTCCGGGGTCGATGTGGTCTTGCATGCCGGAGATATGGGGGCACACGAAGGCATGGATAAGCTTGAGGCCGCTTCTAAACAACTGGTTGGAGTATATGGTAATATCGATGACCATACGATGCGGCTCCGGTTTCCATTGCATCAAAAATTCAAGATTGGCGGGATGAAGATTTGGATGACCCATATTGGCGGTTATCCTCCGAAGTACAACCTGCGCGTGAGGGAAACCATACAAAAAGAGCAACCGGATGTATTCATTTGTGGACACAGTCACATCTTGAAGGTGGTCAACGACCCGAAGATTCAGTGCTTACACATGAACCCTGGGGCGGCGGGACAGCATGGCTTCCACAAGGTTCGAACGATGCTGCGTTTTGAGATCGTACAATTGGACCCTGAAAAAAAGGGACGTATTGAAAACCTTGAGGTCATTGAATTAGGAAATCGTGGCCAACTCCGTTAATTTTGCGCTTTAACGGATTTACTCATGTCTACAGCTTTACATGCCATCACACCCGTGGATGGACGTTATGCTTCAAAAACTGAAGCGCTATCGCAATACTTCTCAGAATTTGCCTTAATCAAATACCGCGTTCGTGTGGAGGTGGAATACTTCATCGCCTTGTGCGAGAGCAATGTGGCACAGCTTTCTGGCGTGGATCATGGACTTTTCGAGCCTTTGCGTGACCTGTACCGCAACTTCAGCACTGCTGATGCTCAAAAAATCAAGGACATTGAGAAGGTGACCAACCATGATGTAAAAGCCGTAGAGTACTTCATCAAGGAGGCTTTTGAAGCGATGGGACTTTCACAGTACCAAGAGTTCATCCACTTTGGCTTGACTTCCCAAGACATCAACAACACCTCAGTGCCATTATCTATTAAAGAAGCGCTCGAGGATATTTTATACCCACAGCTTGAGGCTTTGATCGATGCCATCGACGCAAGTGCGGACGCCTGGGCACATATTCCATTATTAGCTAGAACACACGGCCAGCCTGCCTCACCGACCACCTTAGGAAAGGAGTTTAAGGTATTCACAGTGCGTTTACGTGGCCAATTGGACCAACTCAAAGCCGTTCCACATAGCGCTAAGTTTGGCGGTGCAACCGGGAACTTCAATGCCCACACCGTAGCCTACCCTGGTCAAGATTGGCACAGCTGGGGCGACCAATTCGTCTCAAAACACTTAGGCTTGTCGCGCAGTTACCCAACCACACAGATTGAGCATTACGACAACCTTGCCGCACAGTTTGATGCGTTGAAGCGTATCGACAACATCTTCATCGACTTTTGTCGTGACGTTTGGACGTACGTGAGCATGGACTACTTCAAGCAGAAAATCAAAGCGGGTGAAGTAGGTTCTTCAGCAATGCCACACAAGGTGAACCCTATTGATTTTGAAAATGCAGAAGGAAACCTTGGAATTGCGAATGCATTGTTTGAGCACTTGGCTGCAAAGCTGCCTATCTCGCGTTTGCAGCGTGATTTGACTGACTCAACAGTATTGAGAAATATAGGCGTTCCTTTTGGCCACCTTTTGATTGCCATTGCCAGCATGAATAAGGGCCTCGGAAAACTATTGGTGAACGAAGCGAAGATTGCCGCAGATCTGGAGGCCAACTGGGCTGTGGTTGCAGAAGCCATTCAGAACATCCTAAGACGCGAAGGCTATCCAAAGCCATACGAAGCGTTGAAAGCATTGACCCGTACAAATAGCGCGATCACTGCGGTGAGCATTGCCGAATTTATTGATACCTTAGAGGTAGATGACCAAATTAAGGCGGAGCTGAAGCAAATTACCCCAAGTAATTACATCGGTCAAGCCAAGCGCTAAACCACATGAAAAAGAAAATATATTTTGCAGCAACGGTCGTCCTAGTGGCGGCCGTTTCTTTTGGACTCTACCAATATTTCCGTACACCTGCGGCGGCTATTGATTTGTCTCCAGCGTACACCGGACAGGCGGACCACAACTTCATTTCTAATCTTGAAGCGTTGGAGGTCGGCGCTGTAGTCGAGCTACGTGATACCATTAGAAGTGCGGAAAGCAAGAGCATTACCCTTTCCAATGGAGTGATTGTTGTTCGTGATTCTGCGGATGCTCAACAATGGCCCTCAAGCGGATTTATTGCCGTTAAAGGATTCTACCAAGGGGTTGAGATTGATGATTTCTTTGGAGATACCTTAATCCGCGTGGGTGGTGCCTTTCTTCTCGAAAGCGCGCAGCCTGAACATTTGGATTAAGCCCAACGCAAAAAACACCGTTAAGGCCAGTGCTGAATTTCTCAGGTCGCCGGTTAGTGCTTCGAGCAGGCCAATACTGAACATTCCAAAGGTCGTGGCCAATTTTTCCATCACATCATAGAAACTGAAATAGGTGGTATGATCCTCCGTTTCGGGAAGCATCTTACTGTAGGTGGAACGCGACAAACTTTGAACGGCCCCCATAACAAAGCCTAGGACGCCACCTACGACGTAAAATTGGCCCGCGGTCTGAACAAAAAAGGCAGCGAAACACAGGAGCATCCATATGGCTACCCCAATCTTAATGGCATAAACATTCGTCGTGCGTTCACTCAATCGAGCGAATACGTAGGAACCTGCTATAGCAACGAACTGGATGATTAAAATGGTCATGATAAGCTGAGCCGATTCTAACCCGAGGACCTTCGAACCAAAAACAGCAGCAAGCAAGATGATCGTCTGCATACCCACACTGTACCAAAAGAACCCACCGAGGAATACACGCAATGGCTTAATACCTCTGAATTCGTTGAACACTATAATGAGCTCACGCCAACTCTTCCAAAACAACTTGCCTTCAAAATAGTCTTTGACTTCGTCTTTTGGTAGTCGACTTATTGCGGGAAGCCCAAAACCCAACCACCAGATTCCCGTCAAAACAAAGGATGCTCTCGATGCTACACCTGCGTCTTCAAAACCAAAAGTATCCGGCATTTGAACCAGTGCCAGACAAAAAATAAGAAGCAAGGCACTACCGAAATACCCCAAGGAAAATCCCCTTGCCGACAAACGATCTTGCAATTCAGGTGGTGCTATAACGGGAAGAAAACTGTTGTAAAACACTATCGATCCAGTAAAACCCACGCTCGCAAAAAACGCTAAGTAAAGACCTAGCCAAGGGTTTTGCTCAGTAAAAAAGCCCATGCTCGCGGTACTTATTGCACCTATAACCATGAACGTACGCATAAACACCTTTCTTCGCCCGGTCCTATCCGCCATCGCAGCTAAATACGGTGACAATATAGATATGGTCAAAAATGAAGTCGCAATGACGTAAGAATAGATCACCGTATTCTCCCAAAGTCGACCTAAAAACAAAACCTCGTTCGTCTCATTTTTGGTCACCGCCTCGTAATAAATGGGGAATAATACTGTACTTATGACCAGTGAATAGACAGAATTTGCCCAATCGTACATGGCCCAGCCTCGTTGTGTTTTTGTAAATTTCATGGTGAAACCAATTTACGATGTGAAACGGCATTATCTTTGAGTAGGTAAGCCAAAATTTAGCTACATGAAAAAAATCGCCGTAGTCCTCTTGTTCTTCTTCATTGGTATTGAAGCATTTGCACAAGACATGATCATTTACAAGGACAAGACCATTGATGAAGTAACCATTGTCGAAGTCACCCCTGATTTCGTGAAATACCGTGAGTACGGAGCTCCTATCAACTCCACAATGTTTAGTGTAGAACGTGATTACCTCAGCAAACTCATCTTCGAGAGTGGACGTGTAATGGATATGAGCAAAACCATCATGAACGATGAGCGCGTTTATGCAGGTCAACGCAATAAAGCCTTAAAGATTGATGTTGCTGGAATGAGCGGCAACTATACCTTCCTGTCCTACGAACAAAGTGTCGACCCTAGCACTAGCTGGGAAGCGGGTATGATCTTCGTTGGTGCAGGTTTTGAAAACCAAAACGGTTGGAACGATCCAGAAAACGCAATGGGTATTGGCGTAAATATGGGTTATAAATTCAAACGTAGCCCGAACTTCTATATGTCTAGAATGCGCTACGGACACATTCTTCGCGGTGCTTACGTTAAGCCAAATCTTTGGTTGAACATGTTTAACTACGATCGTATTGATTACGATCATCCACCAGATCCAGTAACCTTCCAATACCCTTCCTCACGTGAAAGCGCCACTGCTGGTACTGTGATGATTGACTTTGGGAACCAATTAGTCTTTTCCGACCAGTTCGTTGTAGACTACGCAGCCGGTGTAGGATATGGCTTTACAACGAAAGACACCTGGAACGTTAGCAACTATGGTTTCATCGGTGGTTTGGGGCCGCAAAGTGGAACGCCATTGACCTTCTCATTCACTTTGAAAGTTGGTTACCTTCTCCCTACCAAATAGCAAAAAAATTTAGCACATAAAAAAGCCCGGCGCTGCGCGCCGGGCTTTTTTGTTTCGCATTCCGCTTCGTCTTAAGCGTTTTGTGCTTTGATCAAGTTCAATGCAGAACCAGCCTTAAACCACTCAATCTGCTGAGCGTTGTAGGTATGGTTCAACTTGATAGTATCTGAAGATCCATCGGCATGAACTACTTCTAGCGTAAGCTGCTTACCTGGAGCAAAGTCTACCAAATCAACAAAGTTGAACGTATCGTCTACTTGGATCAAATCGTAATCTGCTTCGTTGTCGAAGGTCAGACCCAACATCCCTTGCTTCTTCAAGTTTGTTTCGTGGATACGAGCAAATGACTTCACAATCACTGCGCGAACGCCTAGGTGACGTGGCTCCATTGCCGCGTGCTCGCGAGAAGAACCTTCACCGTAGTTGTGATCACCCACAACGATAGAAGGAATACCAGCTGCTTTGTATGCACGAGCTACGTTTGGTACCTCATCCACAGAACCGTCCAATTGGTTCGTTACAGCGTTCGTCTCTTGGGTGTAGGCGTTCACTGCACCAATCAAACAGTTGTTTGAGATGTTATCGAGGTGACCGCGGTAGCGCAACCATGGACCAGCCATAGAAATGTGGTCTGTCGTACACTTACCAAAGGCCTTGATCAAAAGCTTCGCACCTGTGATGTTCTGACCAT
>CAJXTR010000078.1 GCA_913060465.1 uncultured Cryomorphaceae bacterium
GCGAGCTAAGCGGTCGTTGGGACTGGCAAAGCCTGCGTGAGGAAGTTGAAAAGCACGGGGTTCGCAACTCATTGTTGATGGCGCCAATGCCAACAGCATCGACCTCTCAAATCCTTGGAAACAACGAATGTTTCGAGCCATATACTTCGAACGTTTACACGCGACGCGTATTATCAGGTGAGTTCATTGTTGTAAATAAGCACTTGCTTCATGATTTGATTGACCTCGGTCTGTGGAATGAGGATATGAAAAACGCGTTGATGGCTTCTAACGGTTCTGTTCAACACATCGACGGTGTGCCAGAAAACTTGAAAGCCATCTACAAAACGGTTTGGGAAATTTCAATGCGCGATATCCTAGATATGGCTGCAGACCGTGGTTTGTTCATCGATCAAAGTCAGAGTTTGAACCTCTTCATGGAGGCCCCGAATATGGGTAAACTTACCTCTATGCACTTCTACGCTTGGAAGAAAGGATTGAAAACAGGTATGTACTACCTGCGTTCTAAGCCAGCTTCTTCTGCGATCAAGTTCACGGTTAAGAAGAACGCGCAAACTAACGTGACTCCTGGTGTAAGCGAAGGAGCTACAGCAGATAAGGTTGATGCTCCGGGAGCTGCAGCACCTACGGAAGCAGATATCGAGGCACGTGTAAACGCACAGAAGAAGGCTATTGCCTCAATGAATGATACACCTAGCGATGCAGAAAAAATCGCTTGTTCAATAGATAATCCGGACGAATGCGAAGCGTGCGGATCATAATTATCGAAATGCTAATGATAGAAAACCCGGGCCAAGGCCCGGGTTTTTTTATGCCCCTTTGTAGGTTTTTTCGCTCACTAAGTTGTTCATTATGTGTTAGTTAAATTTTCGCAGACTTTGGATTGCGTTCTTATTTTCTTAACTTTATAAAGAACAAAACCATTTTCGTTATGCCATCAAACACTACCATGGACTCTGCTCGAGCGCAGCGGTCTGGGCGGAATCCTAGCAGGGGTGAGCCAAAAATGACCAAAACACAGTTGTACGGGCAAATTGCACTCGTGATTGTGATCATTTCAGCTATTGTAACCTTCGCTGTCTTATTCGTCTAAGTTTTAGGTGTATTCAGGTGTTGTATGTCTGACGTAGTTTATCTTTGAACTACGAATGAAACGCCTATTTCAAATTTTTGGTGGAGGATTAGGATGGAGCCTTGGTGGCCCCATCGGCGCTCTCTTGGGCGTGGCCTTTGGAAACATGATGCACGACCTCGTGCACGGTGAGGAAGGCACATCGGCTCAGACCGGTCGTCGAAACCCACCGCATGCCACCTCCGGGTCTCCGAGTGACTTTCACATTGCTTTGCTTGTCCTTGCTGCTCGTGTAATCAAGGCCGACGGAAAGGTTGAACAAAGTGAACTAGATTTTGTCCGTCAGCAGTTCGTGGGTATGTTCGGTAAGGAACGCGCCAATGAGAGTTTCAAAGTTTTTCGCCAGATTGTAGACCAGCCTATACCACTGACAAAAGTTTGTGGTCAAATCAATAGTTTCACGACGCATGCTACCCGTTTGCAATTGGTCCATTTCCTTTTCAAGCTAGGTCTAGCAGACGGTCATCTTCACGATCAGGAATTGGAAGAGATTCGTCGCATTGCCCGCAACTTGCGAATCAATCCTTATGATTTTGCTTCCATCGAAGCCATGTTCCATAAAAAAGAGGATAGTGGTTGGGCGCACAAAGTCTTAGAGGTTAGTCAAGATGCCACTGAAGCTGAGGTTAAGAAAGCGTACCGTAAGATGGCCATGAAGTTCCATCCCGATAGATTAACTGATGCTGGACCTGAGGCCCAAGCTGCGGCCAAGGAGAGTTTCTTAAATGTGCAAAAGGCCTACGAGCAGATTTGCAAGCAAAAAGGCTGGAAGTAATGGCGACCTTAGATAAAATTAAGCAGCCGATTACTGCGGAGATGAAGGCCTTTGATGAGAAGTTCAAAGGTTACCTCAGTTCAAATGTTCCGCTTGTAGATCGCGTCATGCGCTATATGGTCAAGCGCAAGGGGAAGCAGCTGCGCCCTATACTCGTATTCTTGAGTGCAAAAATTGCCGGTGATGTTACTGAGCGTGCATATATAGGTGCCTCTTTAGTAGAGCTTATGCATACGGCGACATTGGTTCACGATGATGTGGTAGATGATGCCGACCAGCGCAGAGGATTTTTTTCGATCAACGCACTCTGGAAAAATAAAGTGGCGGTATTGATAGGTGATTACCTGCTATCGAAAGTCTTGCTCCTCGCGGTTGAGACGAAACAGTACGAATTACTTGAGCACGTAAGTGGCGCAGTGAAGGCGATGAGCGAAGGTGAGCTACTCCAAATTGAGAAAGCGCGAAGATTGGACATCACCGAAGAGGTGTACTATGAGATCATACAGCAAAAAACGGCTTCGCTTCTAGAAACCTGCTGTGTTGTCGGTGCGGCAAGTTCGAATGCAGATACGGTGACCATTGAAAAGTTTAGACAACTTGGACGCGCCTTGGGTTTAGCCTTCCAAATCAAGGATGACCTTTTTGACTTCGAAAAAGTCAATTTGACGGGTAAACCCGCGGGAATTGATATTAAAGAGCAGAAAATGACCCTGCCCTTAATCAAGGCACTTCAGGAAACGGATGCTGCGAACAGGAAATACATCATAAAGACTATCAAGAAGCATCACGACCGTCCAAAAAAAGTCAGAGAGGTGGTCGAGTTTGTGAGAAATTCGGGTGGGCTGGAATATGCACGTTCGAAAATGGAACAGCACATCGCAGATGCCAAAGAGATTCTCTATACCTTTCCTCAGTCCCCTGAACGCGATGCACTTGAAGTAGTGCTTGACTATACCGCTAAAAGAAAGAAATAGCCATGGAAGAGATTCTTGGAATTCCATTTGAAACCATTCAGAACAATGTTTTAGTATGGGCGAAACACGTGGTTTTGGCCTTGCTCATTTTTTGGATAGGTATGCGCGTTGTCCGATTAATGATGCGTGCCTTTAACAAAGCGTTGCAGTTGCGCGAAGTGGATGCTTCGTTGACGACATTTTTGGAGAGCTTAATAAAGATCGGTCTGCAGTCTATCGTGGTGATTGCGACCATTAACCAACTAGGCGTGGCGACCACGTCTATTGTTGCTGTGCTTGCTTCGGCGGGTTTGGCCATCGGTATGGCCTTGAGTGGAACATTGCAAAATTTTGCCGGTGGTGCCATGCTTTTAATGTTCAAGCCGTTCAAAGTGGGTGATTTCATTGAGGCCCAGGGCTATTCAGGAACTGTGCAGAGTATTCAGATTTTTGTGACTACGCTGACCACACCTGACAACAAGCAGGTGGTCATCCCAAATGGCGGTTTGAGCAACGGGAGCTTGATTAACTACAGCGCTCAACCTAAGCGAAGACTCGAGTGGACTTTTGGTATTGATTACGGCTCTAATTTGGATGAGGCGAAAGCGATCATCCGTGATTTGCTTGAGAAGGATGAACGTGTACACGCCGAGCCTATTCCCTTGGTGGAGTTGGCTGCATTGGCCGATTCTAGCGTAAATATTATTGTGCGTGCTTGGGTCGACAGCGAAAATTATTGGCCGGTGTATTACGATATGAATACGGCGGTGTACAAGATTTTCACCGAACGCGGTATCAGTATTCCGTTCCCGCAATTAAATGTACATTTACAGAAATAAGTAACCTTTTAATCAGCTTGCTTGGCCACCCCAAAAGGGTGGCTTTTTTATTTAGAGAATGTATCTTGCAATGCTATGGCCAGAATACCACAAGAAACCATTGAACAGATTTTTGCCACCGCCCGTATTGAGGAGGTCATTGGCGAATACGTTCAATTGAAAAAAAGTGGGAGCAATCTAAAAGGCCTTAGTCCCTTCAACAACGAGAAGTCACCAAGCTTCATGGTCAGTCCGGCTAAGCAGATCTTTAAGGATTTTAGCTCTGGAAAAGGTGGGACCATGGTGACGTTTTTAATGGAACTCGAGCAGATGTCGTATCCAGAAGCGTTGCGATGGATTGCGAAGAAATACAACATCGAGGTTCCCGAGGAGCGCGAGCAAACTCCGGAGGAATTGGCGGCGGGAAATCATCGCGAGGCTGTATTCCTAATTTCGGATGTGGCTAATAAGTGGTTTCAGGAACAACTCCACGAAACTGAGGAGGGGCGCGCCGTTGGATTGAGTTATTTTCGGGAACGCGGCTTCACGGAGGAGACCATTAAAAAATTCCAATTGGGCTATAGCCCTGAAGCGTCAGATGCCTTTGCGAAGTATGCCATCTCTAGTAAATACAATGAAAAGGCATTAGAGGATAGTGGGATTTCGATGAATGGTGAACGCGGCTGGTACGATAGATTCCGAGGCCGCGTGATGTTCCCTATTCACAGTGTTTCAGGGCGTGTCCTAGGATTTGGTGGAAGGATATTAAAGAATAATGTCAAGGCTGCGAAATACCTGAACTCACCTGAAAACCCGATCTACCACAAGAGCAAGGTACTTTATGGTTTGTATCAAGCGAAGCAGGAGATCGTCAAAAGGGATGAGGCCTATTTGGTTGAGGGGTATACGGATGTGATCAGCTTTCATCAGAACGGTGTTCAGAATGTGGTTAGTTCGTCGGGTACAGCTTTGACCGAGGGACAAATCATCATGTTGAAGCGGTACTCTTCTAATATTACCCTCCTTTATGATGGTGATGCAGCAGGTATACGCGCAAGTTTCAGGGGACTGGATATGATGCTTGAGGCGGGCATTAATGTGCGCGTAGTTCCATTCCCGGATGGTGAAGATCCGGATAGTTTTGCTCAGAAACACAGCACCGAGGAGCTAGAGGCTTTCTTGAAAAATAATCGGAAGGATTTCATTTCCTACAAGACCAGTGTGCTGCTTGAAGACGTTGCCGGGGATCCATTGAAGCGAGCAGAAATGATTCGCGAAGTGGTTGGAAGTATTGCCAAAGTTCCAGATGCCATTGGGCAAGAGGTTTTCATTAAAGAGGCTTCTCGAATTCTTGAAATAGACCCTAATGCACTGTACGAAGAATTGGCCCGTCTGGCCAATGTGCAGAACCGCCAAGCCAAAAGAAAACAGGCTGAAGCTCCTCCGATGGAGGTCATTACCACGCAGGAAATGCCGAAGCAGCCTTTTGGTCAATTCCAGGAGGAGCAGGTCATTAATTTGATCATTGCGCGGGGTACAGAAGATATGCTTGAGGAAGGGGTAGATTTAGAAGATTCAATTCCTATTAGTATTACGGAGTGGATCGTGCGCTCTATAGAACAAGATGGAATTACTTTCGAAACGCCCATTTTTGCGACCATTTTTGAAATGGTCAAGGCTGAATTGGCACAAGAGTTTGTACCTGATACCCAGTTTTGGACCATGCAGGAGGACCCCGCTATTGTACAAGTAGCCATCGATGCAATAACCGAGAAATACACTTTGAGTAATTGGGAGCGCAAAGAGATTTATTTGCCTTCCGAGAAGAATACCATTAAAGAATTGGTTCCAGAAACGGTCTTGCGTTTAAAGTCTGTTTGGGTAGAAAGAAAACTCAAGGCGCTTAAGAACACATTCAATGAGGAGAATGTAGATATCGATTATTACATGACTGAATTTGACAAATGGAACCAACTCCGTCAGCGTGTTAATGATTCCTTGAATCGAATCATCTAATTCCTCGCGCTGCTAAGTGCCGCAGCGCCTCCGCAAGTCGCTCCTCAAACGATTCTGAAGTCAATACGATATATTCACGGCCAAGTTTTTCGAGCCATTGAATGTATTGTCCATGTAAGAATTCCCTGCGATCTGCATCAATGCGTTGTGGGTCTTCACTGGCGGCGTTTGTGGGCGCACATAACAGGTAGAGGCCATTTTTCGGGGGAGTGAACCATTGCTCCTCAGCACCGTCAAATTTATCCGCTCCCCATATTACTAGGGTCACCCCGTCGGTATCAAAAACAGCATTTTCATCGCTGTAGTAGCCCATCTGCTCTTGGCGTTCCATTTGTCCTTTGGCACAGGCAAGAAAGTCTTCCTTAGTGAAATGGTGCATATCGAGATAGGGCTGTTTCACGAGCAGTTCAGCGATGTATTCACGGGCAAACTCTGAACTCAGGGGCCAGTCTAATGTGGTAGCCACGGCCTTGCTGAGGGCCGTCTTGAAGGTGCTTTCTGTTCCGGTGAAGATTAGTTGCATCAAAGGTCCAATTTCATCATCAACATCAATTGACCTTTCCAGCGTTCCAAGTCCTCTTCACGCATGTATTGTCCTGTGGCAAATTCCTCGATGGGTTGCGCATCAAA
The DNA here is from genome assembly GCA_913060465.1 of uncultured Cryomorphaceae bacterium. Classification (GTDB taxonomy): domain Bacteria; phylum Bacteroidota; class Bacteroidia; order Flavobacteriales; family Schleiferiaceae; genus UBA10364. Next base: position 6,325 of record CAJXTR010000078.1, read on the forward strand.
AGCTGTGAATCCCAATTTTTCCAACACCCGAATACTCGCAGGATTTCCTGTCAATGCACGTCCCACCAACCTATTTAACCCGTGGTTTTTTGCCCATTCGATGGTGGCTTGTGCTGCCTCCGTTGCGTATCCCTTGTTCCATTGCGCTTGAAAAAATCGGAAACCGAGGTCAATGCCCCATGGATTTCTCTTGAGTCCACACCATCCAATAGGGGTGCCGTCCTTTAACGTTACCATCCAACGGCCGTAACCATCGCGTTGGTAGTTCGGGTACTGTGTAATAAGTCCTTCTGCAGCCGCGATGCTCTCAAATCCCGCATCTCCGGTAAATTCAATGACCTCGGGATCGCTATTGAGGTCAAAGAGCCATGGCGCATCTTCTTTTTGCCACTCGCGAAGAACTAAACGTTCACTTTCTATCGGGACCATTTCGGGTCTATGCGTCGCTAAACAAACGTACATACCTTCGTGCTGGACGGCTTGAACGAGCGTCTGCATCCGAAGTCCATCCTTCTCAATCCAGGCTAAACCTTCCCATCCCGTATCAGAGGAATTGCGATCTAATTGAACCACATGTAAATGCGATTTGAAGTCTAAACCACCCAGGCCATGAAGTTTAAAAAGACTTTCTTTAAGGCCCCACAGTAGTTGCATGGCGTGCTGCTTGCCTAGGGTATCCAAGAAATGTTCCTCATCTGGACGAATGAACTTATGGCTGATTTTGGCCAATTGGTCACGCTCCATTTCAATATCAATACCGACACGAAGGGCGTTAGAAAAAACGGCTACCGCACCATGTTTGCAATGCGATATACTTATATGGCTTCCGGGATAACAGGGGCGTTTCCCCTCGAAATAAAGGGCTTTAAGAGAGTCTAACTGTCCGGCACGAAGCAGTGCGAGGCGACTCGCTGCCATCTCATTTCGCTTAGCTTCTGATGCGATCCGATTCCATTTTTCGCGGTCTTCATCACACCACAATTCCGTAGGGTCTTCCACAGGCACTATGGCCTCAAAACGGATGTCGAGTTCCTCTTTTAGCTCTGAAAATACAATCCTGTGGTTCATCCTATTACAAACTTTTGCGCTCCGGTCTTGTTATGTACCTTTGCCGAACTTAATTGACAAGAAACGATGAGCGAAGTAACGCAATACATTCCTTACAAAGTTAAAGATATGTCGTTGGCCGAATGGGGTCGACAAGAAATCAAATTAGCCGAGGCAGAGATGCCAGGGCTTATGTCGCTCCGTGAAGAGTACGGCGCCAGCAAACCATTAGCCGGTGCACGCATCGCAGGATGTTTGCACATGACCATCCAAACGGCGGTATTGATTGAAACATTAGTAGAGCTAG
>CAJXTR010000079.1 GCA_913060465.1 uncultured Cryomorphaceae bacterium
AATAATCGGGCCGTATGCTCACCTTTGAGCTCCATTTGATCTCCGTGAACTCGGATCCAAGATCCTTCCCGCAAGCCATAGACGGGCTGGTCATTGAAGTTGTGAAACTCTTTGATGCGTGTTTCGCGAGTTTCACCCATGTGCTTGCTGCCTTCTACCGGGTCGAGGTAATGTGGGTTGATGTTGAATGGAACCCATCCGAAGGCTTCAAAGCTCGGTGGGTAAACGATAGGCATGTCGTTCGTTGTGCAGATGCTAATCCCAATTAGGTTGCAGCCCGCTGAGGTGCCCATGTAGGGTTTGCCGCTTCGCACGGCTACGTCGATGGCTTCAAAGTAACCGCTTTTACGAATGGTATCGCAGAGTACGAAGGTGTTGCCGCCGCCGGTGAAAAATCCATCGGCCCAATCCGTTCCTTGCGCTGCCGATTCAAATTCGTGGGCCCCGCGCATCTCAAACCCCCAAGATTCGAACACTTCTTTTGCCTTAGCGGTGTAGGCATCGTGGCTCATGCCGCCAGGTCGGGCAAAGGGGATGAAGAGTATTTTTTTTGCCGAGGAAAAGAAATCACGGCACTCGTCCTCTAGGTAGCTGAGGTAGGGTTTGCCGTAAACGGTTGATGTGCTGACAATAAGTAGGTTCATCATTATTTTGCTTCGTTGTATAGATACGTCCAAACACTCTTTTGTCCCTGATTGAGCTCGGTCCAAATAGGTCGAACCACGCCGTCATAGGCAGAGATGTGGTTGTAATCGCCCATAAATACTGCGTCAGACGGGGTAAAAGGTGCTTCGTTGATTTGTTGTTCTGTCCAAGTCGTTCCGCCATCCCGCGAAATGGCAAGATAGGTGTTGGTTGCCGCTCCTTCAAGGCCTCTGCGGTCGTAGAATACGGCATAAAGTATTCCTGAAGTCGGGTCAACGGTGAGCCATGGGAGGAATTGGTCGCTTTGGCCACCTTGTGGGCTGATGGATTGTTTTGGGGACCAATTGGCCCCTGCATCATCGCTGTACGAAAGGTAGACTTCTCCGCCCATCGAGAAATCTTGGTCACCCCAGCAGAGGTAAATACGTCCATAATACGGGCTTTCGGGGTAGTGGTCTACCACGGTAATGGGCATGCCATTACAACGGTCAAAGCCTTCATAACTCTGTGACCAGCCGGCAAATTGGGTACTGACAAAAACATCTTCCCAGTGTTGGCCGTCCAAACTTCTGCTTACATACAATGAGTCTTTCAATGCCCAACCGATGTATCGGGCATTTTTAATCCCATAGGCGGGAACGGCCCCTTCAGCGGTTCCGTCGTCGTCGATGCAATCGCCAAATTTTTTACTGATAATAACTGGAGTAGACCAGCTCAACCCGCGGTCTGTGCTTTCCGAGAAGAGGATGGTGCTCTTGCAATTCGGGTCCTCGGTTCCATAAGAGTCAAACTGCGTCCAGCTCAGTCCAATAGTTCCTTTTGTGGGGTGTTCGGCCACCCATTCTTTGTCGTGCTTTTTTCCGTTGATGGCGGTGAAACTACCTTCATTGAAGGTGCCCTCTGGACCGTCTTTGGTTTGACAAACCATACGGTCGAGGATTTGGTCACTGCGCCAGTTTGTTCCTTCCGGATCGCTGAGGTGAAAGAAGTAAATGCGGCCCGTTCGGTCGGCGTGCAGTACTGGATCTCCCCAAACTCCATAGGGTGAGGTAAGCTTTTCGGTGGTCCAATTCTGACCGCCATCGGTACTTTGATAGAAGTTGTCCAACACGCTACCTGCGTAAATATTTTGTGCGTTGGTTGGGTCAACGGCGATAGAGGGCTCACAAATGCCTGTTTTATAGGCCGGTCCCTCATGAATTTTCACGGCTTGTGCTTTTGAGTGAATGGGGCTAAGAAGTGCGCCTGCGGTGAGAAGGATGGCGGAAAATTGGTGTATTTTCACGGGCATGAAATTTTTACTCATTGGATTGCTTTATACACTGGGGCTTCAACAATCGGACCCAGCTACGTACACTAAGGTACGGCATGAGTTCTATGTGAGCGTAACGGATTTTAACGTTGATGTAGAAAAAGGTGCGGTAACTGGTGTGATTAAGACGTTTCCAGATGATTGGGAGCGTGCGATGAATGCATTGCTGGAAGAGAAGGTCATGCGTTACGTCCAACTTGAAGAACAGGAGCGAGGAGCATTACACGGAAAATATCTTGAGTCTCACGTTAGGCTTTCACTTAATGGTACACCGCTAAGAATTGAATATTACGGCACGAATAGTGGGCCAGATGAAATCTATTTGTTGTTCACAGCGGATTATGGCGAAGCCACTATTGAAGAATTAAAAGGCATTTGGGAGGTTGAGTTGACCTTACTAGCGGATATTTACCCTTCTCAAGAAAACATTGTGATTTTTCATCATGATGGCGAAAAGCAAACTAACAGTTGTCGCGACGGCAATGATTATCAACTCCAATTCGAGTTTTAAATGTTTTACTTCAATCTAGGTATACGCCACATTACGGATCTAGAAGGTTACGACCACATGCTATTCTTGTTAGCCTTGACCTTGCCATTAAGTTTTGTGCATTGGAAAGCAACACTGAAATGGATTACAGCATTCACCATAGGTCATAGTTTGAGTTTAGCATTGGCCGCCATGGACGTGGTGCATCCACCTAGTTCATGGGTTGAATTGGGCATTGCTATTACCATAGCGGCAACCGGACTATTCCATTTATTCAATGGCTTTAAGGTTGCCTACGGGGCAATGTGGATGGCTGGGATTTTTGGATTAATTCATGGATTGGGTTTTGGATCGTATTACCAATTCATAGCCCAAAGTGACTCATTTTGGTGGGCTTGGATTCCCTTTAACCTTGGTATTGAAGCAGGTCAAATCTTGGTCGTTCTGGTTCTGCTTTTTGTATATTGGTCAGTCGAAAAAATTTGGCGCAACCCAAAAGGACTTAAGTGGATGCTTTTAGGTGTGATTTTAACCTTGAGCGCACAAATGATTTTAGACAGATTACCCGTTTAACTAGTAGCAAAACTCCCAACATATGAAGCGCATTTTACTATCGCTCGTTGCCCTAGCCACCCTTGGTTTATCGGCACAAAATGTAAATACCTCGAAATTCAGACAACTCGGTCAAGAATTGCCGACTCCTAACGTATACCGTACAGCGTCTGGCGCACCAGGTCATGAATATTACCAGCAGCGTGCGGATTACAACATGTCCATCACATTGGATGATGAAACACAACGTATCTACGGAGAGGAAACCATTACCTACACAAACAATAGTCCGGATGAGTTGCGCTATTTGTGGGTCCAATTGGACCAAAACATGCGTGCTCAAAACAGTATGACTCAGCAAATCAAGAGTGGGGGTATTTTCAATGAGCGTGGAAGAACGCCTCAAACGGCATTCAATCAGTTGAAAAATAACCAGTTCTACGATTTCGATGGCGGGTTTAAAATTGATTACGTGCAAACCACTTCAGGCTCCAACCTGCGCTACACCATCAACAATACAATGATGCGTGTCGACCTTCCTTCGCCATTGCGCAAGGGGCAGTCGTTCAGTTTTAACATCAAATGGTGGTTCAACATCAATGATCGTATGGACATCGGTGGTCGTTCGGGGTACGAATACTTTGAAGAGGACGACAACTACCTCTACACCATAGCTCAGTTCTTCCCTCGTATGGCAGTGTACAATGATGTGGAAGGATGGCAGAACAAGCAATTCTTAGGTCAAGGGGAGTTCACTTTGCCTTTTGGCGATTACAAGGTGAGTATCACCGTTCCTTCGGATCACGTAGTCGCTTCAACAGGTACCTTGAGCAACGCCTCTCGCGTACTGACCTCTACACAGCGCGCTCGTCTAGCTAAAGCTAAGAAGAGCTACGATGATCCGGTGATTATCGTGACGCAAGATGAAGCTATTCAAGCGGAAGGCGATAAAGCCAAAGCATCGAAGACCTGGGTGTTCGAAGCAGATAATGTACGTGACTTTGCCTTCGCATCTTCGCGCAAATTCATTTGGGACGCCATGGCGGTAAAGATTGGTGATAAGACCACCATGGCCATGAGCTATTATCCAAAAGAAGGAAATCCGCTATGGGAGCAGTATTCAACTCGCGTGGTGGCGCATACCTTGAAAGTATATAGCAAGTTCACAGTGGACTACCCGTATGAAAAAGCTATCTCTGTGCATACGAAATGGATTGGGATGGAATATCCAATGATTTGTTTCAATGGCGGTCGTCCGGAAGCGGATGGCACGTACAGTGAAGGAACGAAATACGGTATGATTGGGGTTATCATTCACGAAGTTGGTCATAACTTCTTCCCAATGATTATCAACTCCGATGAGCGTCAATGGACCTGGATGGACGAAGGTTTGAACACCTTTGTACAGTACTTGACGGAGCAGGAGTGGGATCATGAATACCCATCACGTCGCGGGCCTGCGCACAAGATTGTGCCTTACATGAGTGGGCCAAAAGACCAAATGGTTCCAATTATGACAAACTCGGAGTCGGTCCTACAATTCGGTAATAACGCCTACGGCAAGCCAGCCACGGCATTGAATATTCTCCGTGAAACGGTAATGGGCCGTGAGTTGTTCGATTATGCATTCAAAGAATACAGCCGTCGCTGGGCCTTTAAACACCCATCGCCAGCAGATTTCTTCCGCACCATGGAAGATGCCTCTGGTGTGGATTTGGATTGGTTCTGGAGAGGTTGGTTCTACACTACTGATCACGTGGATATCGCGCTAAAAGATGTGCAATGGTACAAGATGTCTACACAAAACCCAGATATTGAAAAACCTTTCCAAGAGGCAAAGGCTACGGCTGCAGATGCGCATATTGGTAAGCCTCGTAATAGCGTCCTTCGTACGATGGTTGATGAAGTACCAGCAACGCGTGATTTCTACAACTCCTATAATCCGTATGAAGTTACAGAAGCAGATCGCGCAGCTTACCAACGCTACCGTGACGGTCTCAGCGAAGAAGAGGCGGCAATGCTAGATGCTGGTCATCATTTCTACGGATTGACATTCGAAAATCAAGGTGGACTAATTATGCCTTTGGTATTGCGATTTACACTTGAAGATGGTACTGAAGAGGTAGTACGCATTCCTGCTGAGGTATGGTTGAAGAATGAAGATGAGTTCACGAAATGGTTCAATTTTACACAGCAGGTCGTTCAAATCACCTTGGACCCATTCTTAGAAATGGCTGATACGGACCGCTCAGATAACTACTGGCCCGCATTGCAAGAGCCAAATACGTTTGATGTTTATTCAAGAGGTGCCACTAGTCGCTGGCAGCGCAATGGCAGCACAAACCCAATGCGTGAGGCGCGTGCGGCTGAGGCGAAATAAATAGTAGACAGATGTAATGATTAGAGATCCCTCTGGCGTATGCCAGAGGGATTTTTGTTTAACAAAACCTTATCGTTTCACCGGATAATGAATACAAGGGAGGAAACGTTTCAAGGCTAATAAATCATATAACCACATGAAATTCACCGAAAAACCTATGTTTAAAATGCTGACCGTTGGCGTCTTGGCATTGCTATTATTAATTCCTGCCGGTTTAATTCAAAACCTTGTTCGTGAGCGGGAGTACACGCAGGATTCTGCTATTCAAGAAATGAGCAGTGTTTGGGGTGGCGAGCAAATGCTTGTAGGACCTTATCTGACCATCCCTTTTGATGATGCCTATACAGTAACTAATTCAGATGGATCAGAAGAGATTAGTTATGCGCGTAAGTATGCTTATGTCTTGCCAGAATCGTTGGCGGGAGATGTGAATGTAACACCTGAAACCAGGAAGCTAGGTATATATGAAGCTGTGGTGTATAAAAGTGTGACCGGTATCAGCGGAGCATTTGTATTGCCGGATTGGGAACAGATGGGCGTTGATCCTGATAAAATCCAATGGGATAAAATAACGTTGAACGTTGGTATCTCTGATCTAAGAGGGGTAGAAGGGAACTTTGATTTTAATTGGAATGGCACACCTCTTACGATGACTTCAGGGCTTGTGACTACCGATATTTATAAAAGTGGGGTTCATGCTAATGTAGATATAAGCGAAGGAGAATTGGTCTTTGAATTAAATACCACATTACGAGGAAGCCGCAGATTTTCAGTGGTGCCCTTGGGTAAGCAGACCTCATTCGAGATGAACTCTCCATGGACAGAGCCAAACTTTGAGGGGAGCTTCGCGACCTCAAAATATGTTCCAACGGATGAAGGCTTTTCGGCACTCTGGGAGGTCAGTCATTTGAATCGCAATTATCCGCAATGGTGGATAGGTCGTCAATACAATCCTACTTCCGATTATTTTGGGACAGAGTTCGTGCGAACGGTAGATACCTACAGCAAAACCAATCGCGTTGCGAAATATGCCATCTTGATCATTGCCTTGACCTTCATGGTATTTTATTTCTCTGAGTTGATTAATGGTTCGAGCGTGAACGGGCTTCAGTATGTGCTCATAGGATTGGCGCTGGTTTTATTCTATACGCTACTCTTGTCCTTTAGCGAGCACATAGGTTTTAATGCCGCCTATTTTGTTGCCGCGCTGATGACCATAACCATGGAATTCTTGTATTCTAAAAGTGTATTGGGAAGCGCTAAATTGGCGACTTACGTAGCAGGTGTGTTGACCTTACTTTATGGATTCATCTTTGTCTTGATTCAGCTTAAAGATTTTGCCCTGCTCGCAGGAAGTTTAGGTCTTTTCGTGATCCTCGGAATCATCATGTATATCTCAAGGCATATACGATGGGAACAGCAATCGTAGCCAACAAAAAAGCCGCCCATTGGGCGGCTTTTTTATGCTTAAAATTTTCGGCCTAGTTCAGCACCATATCAAGGTACTGACTGAGTCGTTTTTTCAAATTCTTACGTTCTACGATAAAGTCGAGGAACCCATGCTCTAGCAAGAACTCAGAGGTTTGGAAGCCTTCAGGCAAGTCTTTACCAATGGTTTCTTTTACTACACGAGGACCTGCGAAACCTATCAATGCACCTGGTTCTGCGATGTTAATATCGCCGAGCATGGCGTATGATGCTGTAACACCACCTGTGGTAGGATCTGTAAGGAACGAGATGTATGGAATCTTCTTATCGTCTAGCAAGGCAATCTTCGCTGAAGTCTTGGCCATTTGCATCAATGAGAAGGCTGCTTCCATCATACGAGCACCTCCTGATTTTGAAATCATAATGAAGGGAGCTCCAGTTTTCAAGCTGTGGTCCATTGCACGAGCAATTTTTTCACCCACAACTGACCCCATTGAACCGCCAATAAAGTTGAAGTTCATACAGGCTACTACAATCTCACGTCCATTCATTTCACCAAAACCAGTGGTGATGGCGTCTTTAAGACCAGATTTCTTTTGACCTGCTTTTAGTCGGTCGGTGTAGGGCTTAGTATCCTCAAATTTTAGAGGATCCTTGCTCTGCATGTTCGTATCAAGTTCAGTGAACTTTCCACCGTCAAAAAGTATCTGGAAGTATTCTTTCGCGTTGATGCGGTCGTGATGGCCACAATTGCCACAAGTCCACAATTCTGCTTGATGATCTTCTACACTTACAATGACCTTACATTTTGGACACTTGTGCCACAGGCCAT
>CAJXTR010000080.1 GCA_913060465.1 uncultured Cryomorphaceae bacterium
CAAATGAACTTTTCAGATAGCGAAATCGTCGCTTCAGTACTGGCTAAAGAAGGCTATACGACTACTCAAGATGCGGCTGAGGCGGATTTAGTGTTGTTGAACACTTGTTCGATTCGCGACAAAGCCGAACAAACCGTTCGCAACAGATTGGCCCATTTCAACGGCCACAAGAAAACCAACCCGGATATGAAAATAGGCGTGTTGGGCTGCATGGCGGAACGCGTTAAGGGCAAGTTGCTTGAAGAAGAAAAATTAGTCGACCTCGTGGTCGGTCCAGATGCCTACCGCGATCTTCCTAATCTATTGGAGGAGCTAGACGGCGGCCGTAAGGCGGTCAATGTAATACTGAGCAAGGAAGAGACCTACGACGATATTGAACCGGTTCGCTTGGGTGGAAATGGGGTCAGTGCCTTTATCTCCATCACTCGCGGTTGTGATAACATGTGTACCTTCTGTGTAGTGCCGTTCACTCGTGGCCGTGAGCGCTCGAGAAATCCACAGACAATCGTCGATGAAGCTTTGGACTTGTCTAGCCGTGGATACAAGGAAATCACTCTCTTAGGGCAGAATGTCGATAGCTATTTATGGTATGGCGGTGGGTTGAAAAAGGATTTCGAAAAAGCGTCCGATTTAGCCAAAGCAAGCGCAGTTCATTTTGCGGATTTGTTAGGGATGGTTGCCGAAGCGGTGCCGCATATGCGTATCCGATTCTCTACTTCAAACCCTCAAGACATGAAGGATGAGGTGCTCGAAGCCATTGCGAAATACAATAACATTTGTAAATACATTCACCTTCCAGTTCAGAGCGGCTCGTCAAGAATACTGGAGGCTATGAATCGTGGTCATAACCGCGAGGAATACATCGCCTTGATCGATAGAATCCGCCGAATCATTCCGGGTTGCGCCATTTCACATGATATGATTGCAGGTTTCCCGACTGAAACGGAAGAAGATCACGCGGACACGCTCAGCCTCATGGAATATGTTCAATATGACTTCGGATACATGTTCTTCTACAGCGAGCGCCCGAACACCTATGCGGCGAGAAAATTGGAAGATGATATTCCTCTAGAGGTGAAAAAGCGCCGATTGAACGAGATCATTCAACTCCAAAACAAACATTCACTCTTGCGCCACGAAGCCATGGTGGGAAATACCTACGAAGTTTTGGTAGAAGGAACCTCCAAGAAGCGTGAAGACCAGCTTTTCGGACGTACCGACAGCAACAGTGTTGTGGTGTTCGATTGTCACGACTTCAAGCCTGGCGATTTCGTTAAAGTGAAAATAGACTCCTGTACGGCAGCGACCTTGATAGGCACCGTCGTATTCGAATAAACCAATACCACCTAACCAATGTCTGATATCAAAAGCATCAAACAACGATTCGGAATCATAGGGGTCAGTCCACTTTTGGACCGCGCCTTGGAGAAAGCTGTGCGTGTGGCGCCGACCGACATCAGCGTCTTGGTCACAGGAGAAAGTGGGGTGGGGAAAGAAGCCATCCCGAAAATCATTCACGGATTGAGCCACCGCAAGCATGCACCGTACATCGCGGTGAACTGTGGGGCCATTCCTGAAGGAACCATAGATTCAGAACTCTTTGGGCACGAGAAGGGCGCTTTTACGGGCGCCACCGGCGCCCGTAAAGGGTACTTCGAGGAAGCCGACGGCGGGACCATATTCCTCGACGAAGTGGGTGAATTGCCCATGCCCTCACAAGTGCGATTACTTCGCGTTTTGGAAACGGGCGAGTTCATCCGAGTGGGTGCATCTCGCGCCAACAAGATTGACGTTCGCGTTGTTGGTGCTACGAATGTGGGCATGCTCGAAGCGATCAAAAATGGAAAGTTCCGCGAGGATTTGTACTACAGATTGAACACGGTGGAGATCAACCTGCCGCCATTGCGTGAGCGCCCGGCAGATATTCATTTGTTGTTTAGGAAGTTTGCGTCGGATTTCGCGAATAAGTATCACTTGCCGCCGGTGCGATTGGATGATGAGGCGGTCCGATTATTAGAGCAATACCGTTGGCCCGGAAATATCCGTCAGCTCCGCAATTTGGCTGAACAAATGAGCGTTATCGAAACATCACGTTTGGTGGGTAAAGATGTGCTCAAAGCGTATTTGCCCCAAGTTGATGCTTCAAATCTACCCGCGTTGGCCAATACGCGCGTCTCAGATGGCGTAAGCAACGCAGATTTTGCCAAAGAAAGAGAGGCATTGTACAAGCTTTTGTTTGACATGCGTGCCGAGATCAACGCATTGAAAAATGCCGTGGCAACGGGCGAAGGGTTATATGAAGGTATGCAGCGTGAGTATCCAAAAATTGGAAACGAACTCAGCACCAACGAACGCCCAGAGTTCGGTCGAGAGGGACAGATAACTTTTGTCGACAATGAACAATATGAGGACTTCAATGAAGATGAGAATACCATTGAAATTGAGAACTTGAGCTTGGTGGACAAGGAGATTGAGTTGATTAAAAAAGCGCTTGACAAATCAGGTGGAAAACGTAAAGTTGCTGCCAAAGAATTGGGCATATCAGAACGTACCTTGTACCGTAAGATCAAACAATATAACCTCGAATAATGAGATTCACACTAGCTGCCATAGCCCTTTCAACGGCACTTGTGCTAACCTCCTGCAAAGGGGGGTACAGCTTCACGGGCGGTAATGTGGGTGATGCAAAAACGATGGCGGTCGATTTTTTCGACAACAACGCGCAGATTGTCAACCCTGAGGCCTCGCAATGGGTCACTGAGGCAATCAAGGACATTTTTGTGCAACAAACCCCTCTGGAGTTGGTCCAGGGACCTGCGGACATGCATATCGAAGGTCAGATTATTGAATATAGCCTGCGTGCTCAAGCCGCCCGAGGTCAGAGTGAGGTTGCGCAGATGCTCTTTACCATCGCTATTGAAGTGGAGTTTGAAAACTTCCTGGAGCCGGAGAATAATTTTAAGTCACGATTCTCTCGCAATAGGCCCTACGATGCGGACTTGAATTTTTCCGATATTGAAAACGAATTGGCCACCGAAATAATTAAAGAATTAAGGGAAGATGTCTTGAACAAGGCCATCGCTAACTGGTAGATGAACGCAAAGAAAATCAGCACTTTATTTAAGCATCCGGAGCAGATCACTTCTGAAGATCTCATTGGGTTGCGCCAAGCAGTGAATGATTTTCCATACTCGGCACCATTGCATGCCTTGTACATGAAGGCCCTCCAAAAGAAGGAGAGCTACCTCTTACCCGGCCAGATCAAACGCTCGGCTATTGCTACGCCCAATCGGGCTGCACTGAAAGCATGGCATGATCAGCCCATTGCGGGAATGAAGCCTTCTGAGGTAGTGTCGACCCAAGATTCAACGGAGGTACAAGCATCAGTGAAGCCTGCAGCGACCGCGCCAAAATCGAAGCCAAAACAAGAGGCGAGAGCAGTAGTTGAGCCGAAGCAAGAAAAAGCTGAATCTCAACGTACGGTTGCTCCTGAAAAACCTGTAGTTCAGACCAAGTCGGCACCAAAGGCTGAGGTTAAAGATTCAAAATCTACACCACCGCCCGTACCGAAGAGCGCGCCTGAACCTGCAGCTGCCACTCCTTCGACCCCAGTGGTTGAAAAAGCCGCGGTAGCTCCATCAGCTCCTGCGCCAAAGAGCACTCCTAAACCTGCAGCGGAACAAGATTTAAGTCATTTACCGGAGGCCGTACGAAACGCTATCCTTCGATCTCGAGCATTGCGTGGTGATGAGGCTGCCGAAACAGCATCGCCTGCTGCTTCTAAACCAGCTGTTGAAGAAAAACCTGTTAAGGAGAAAGCTGTTCCGGTTAAGGAAACTCAAGAATTGCCGAAGGTCAAATCACCTTCCGAGCCCAAAGATCAGATCACCGCTGAGTCGGGCAAGGATTCTGTTGCTCCGATGACCGCTTCGGACAGTATTCCTGAAACTGAAGATTCTTCTGACCAAGGGGCTGAGAAAGTTGAGCCGATTCAAGAATTGGACACCGAAGAGAAGCCTGAACCAAAGGCGGAGCTTGAAACTGTTGCCAAATCTGCAGATGCGCCAGAGCCAACAATTGAGGTTGCGTGGGAAGAAAAATCGGAACCGGAAGAGGCCGTTGAGGTAGAGGTCCCTGAAGTGCGTGAAATGCCGTTCAGCGAGAAGGCTTCGTTTATGGATTGGCTCAATGCGGACATCAGCACTGGAAAGCCGGTCGCAGTGGAACGAAGTGGTCCAAAAGACGTTCGTACGATTATCTCTGAGCTGCCCAAGTTTGAGGTGCCGAAACGCGACGAGAAAATTGATGTTTTCCACCTCATGGCCGATGAACAAGGCAAGTTCGTAACCGAAACATTGGCAGAGATTTACCTGAAGCAAGGACTTTGGGATAAGGCAATCAACGCTTACGAGGTTTTAAGTTTGAAATACCCGGAAAAAAGTGGTTTCTTTGCCGACCGAATTAGAGAAATTAAGAAACACAAGAAATAATGACAGCATTGTTTACCATCCTGATTGTTGTGGTCTCCGTATTGTTGGTTTTGGTCATCCTAGTCCAAAATCCTAAAGGAGGCGGTTTGAGTTCTGCTTTTGGTGGCGACAGCCCTCAGATGCTAGGTGGTGTTAAGAAGACTACGGACTTCTTGGATAAAGCGACTTGGTCGTTGGTGATTGCATTGTTCGTATTGGTGATCGGTATGAACATGGTGAGCACTGAAACGGTAGAAGAGCAAGATACCATCCTTCAGGAGCAAGTAGAAGACGCAATGCCATTCCAGCCTGCAATGCCTGCAGCACCAGCTGATGCAGCCCCTGCGGATGCGCCAGTAGAAGGAATGCCAGAGAGCGTTCAAGAATAAGTCAATTTGACCTAGAGATATAAGAACCCGCACGGCGCAGCCGTGCGGGTTCTTTCTTTTTGTGCCAAAATTTCGCGCGGCGTGGCCGCGCGGTGACAGGATGACACCGGAATAGCCTTTGGCATAAAATTCCATATAACAACAACGACAAACCTTAATTAAATAACTCAAATCATGGCAGATTTAAACATTCGTCCGTTAGCTGATCGAGTGATCGTGGAACCTGCAGCTGCGGAAACTACGACTGCGTCTGGAATCATCATTCCTGATACAGCGCAAGAGAAACCTCAAAAAGGCACCGTTGTGGCCGTTGGTCCTGGTAAGAAGGATGAGCCTATGACGGTTAGTGTTGGCGATACTGTTTTGTACGGCAAGTACAGCGGCACCGAATTCAAATACGAAGGCGGTGAGTACTTGATCATGCGCGAAGCAGATATCATGGCTATTGTTTAATCTATTAATGGAGTAAAAGCATAGTAAAATGGCAAAAGAAATTTCATTTGATGTAGATGCACGCAACAGCCTAAAAGCTGGTGTGGATGCATTGGCAAATGCAGTAAAGGTGACCTTAGGTCCTAAGGGACGTAACGTAATCATCGAGAAAGCTTTTGGTGCACCTCACGTAACTAAAGATGGTGTGACCGTAGCGAAAGAAGTTGAGCTTGAAGACAAGTTGCAGAACTTGGGTGCTCAGATGGTAAAAGAAGTAGCGTCTAAGACTGCGGATATCGCAGGTGACGGAACTACAACAGCTACTGTTTTGGCACAAGCGATCTACGCGCACGGCTTGAAGAACGTGGCTGCTGGGGCGAACCCAATGGACCTAAAGCGTGGTATCGACAAGGCAGTTACTGCGTTGGTGAGCGGCTTGAAAGAGTTGAGCCAAGAGGTAGGCGACGATAACAGCAAGATCGAGCAGGTCGCTACCATTTCTGCGAACAACGACAACACCATCGGTAAATTGATCGCTGAGGCTATGGCTAAGGTGAAAAACGAAGGTGTGATCACTGTGGAAGAAGCGAAGGGTACTGAAACTTACGTAGATGTAGTGGAAGGTATGCAGTTCGACCGCGGTTACTTGAGCCCGTATTTCACTACCAATACTGAGAAGATGGTGGCGGAATTGGAGAACCCATATATCTTGATTTACGACAAGAAGGTGAGCTCTATGAAGGAGTTGTTGCCAATTCTTGAACCAGCTGCCCAAAGCGGTCGTCCGCTGCTGATCATCGCTGAAGATGTAGACGGTGAGGCCTTGGCTACCTTGGTAGTAAACCGCATCCGTGGCTCACTGAAAATTGCTGCAGTGAAGGCGCCAGGTTTTGGTGATCGTCGCAAAGCAATGCTTGAGGACATCGCGATCTTGACAGGTGGCCAAGTAGTGAGCGAAGAGCGCGGTATGACGTTGGAAGGTGCTACCCTCGATATGTTGGGTACTGCTGAGAAAGTGTCTATCGATAAGGACAACACGACCATCGTAAATGGTGCAGGTGCGAGCGATGCAATCGCGAGCCGTGTGAACCAAATCAAAGCTCAGATCGAGAACACAACTTCAGATTACGACCGTGAGAAATTGCAAGAGCGCTTGGCGAAACTCGCTGGAGGTGTTGCAGTACTCTACGTAGGTGCCGCATCTGAGGTGGAAATGAAAGAAAAGAAAGACCGTGTAGATGATGCCTTGGCAGCAACTAAAGCGGCAGTAGAAGAAGGTTTCGTGCCTGGAGGTGGTGTTGCGCTTGTACGCGTGAGCAGCGTCCTTGAGGATATGAAAGGCGATAATGAAGATGAAACTACCGGTATCCAAATCGTATCTAAAGCGATTGAGGAGCCATTGCGCACCATCGTTCACAACGCAGGTCTAGAAGGCTCTGTAGTGGTGAGCAAGGTGAAAGAAGGCAAGGCAGATTTCGGCTTCAATGCCAAGACTGATGTCTACGAAAACATGTACGACGCAGGTGTTATCGACCCAACGAAGGTGACGCGTGTGGCTTTGGAAAACGCTGCTTCTGTAGCGGGTCTATTGTTGACCACTGAGGCAACCATTACTGAAATTCCTAAAGAAGAGCCACCGATGCCAGCAGGCGGCATGGGCGGCGGAATGGGAATGATGTAATCCACAGCGTTTCGCTAGAAATAGAAAGCCACCCTTTGCGGGGTGGCTTTTTTTATACCTTTAAGAGAGACCAATAAGACAATGAAAAAGGTTCTAACTATACTACTCTTCTGCCCCATGTACTTAGGTGCGCAAGCACAGAATCTCTCCATCGATAGGCTTTCTCTAGACGCTGCTGTTTTGCCTTGGGGCCATACTCTAAACTATAGCGGAACGCTTAATTATGAGTTTGTCAAAACCAATCATATTGGGGTGTATTGGAAGAATTGGTTTGAAACGACTACCTGGAGCGGCACCGGGGAGCGCGAGCAGTCTTTGGGGTTTATTTACACTTCTACGCTCTTAGATAAGAAATGGTATTTAGACCTGCGATTTGCCCTTGTGGCCAGTCGACCTTACGAGTATTGGGATAAATATCAGTTTGATCCTTTTGTGGGCCTTAGTTTCGGTAGAAACTTCGGGGATCATTGGGGTATTGGTACCCAGATTAATGGTTGGACATATTATGGCGTGGAGGGAAGTAGTTTTGATCCCGAGATTGCTGCCATCAACCTTCGCTATTCTTTCTGATTTAGCGCGTAAACGCTTCCA
>CAJXTR010000081.1 GCA_913060465.1 uncultured Cryomorphaceae bacterium
TATTCCGGTCGCGATCCCAATGAAGTTGAACTCAATGGCCGACCAAATTTGCCTATGCCAAACTGGGACTTAAACTTCAACGGGCTGATGAACATTCCGTGGTTCAAGAAAAACTTCCAGAGCTTCACATTGACTCACAGCTATAAGAGCATGTACACCATGAATAGCTTCCAGAGTAATATGCTCTTGCAACAGCGCATTCAAAACGGTGAGCCGGCTAATAGCATTCGCAACAGCAACGGAGATTTCTTGGGTCCTGCCAAATTCCCTGAGCGCGCACTGCAAGTAAATCAGGTGAGTATTTCAGAAACCTTTGGTCCATTCTTGGGATTGAACATGCGCATGAAGAATCAGGCTAGTTTACGATTGGATGTTAAGCGCAACCGCCAATTGAACTTGAGTCTGATCAACAATCAAATGACAGATACCAAGGGCTATGAATTTGTTCTTGGTACGGGATACATTATCAAAGACGTAAGCTTCACTGTGGTCAGTGATGGCCGTCCACAAAAAATCACATCCAACCTGGATCTTAAATTGGACTTCAGCCTTCGGGACAATGCAACGGTCATTCGTAGAATCCAGGAAGGAGTGGATCAAGTGACCGCTGGCCAGCGCATATGGTCACTTAAGGCCAGCGCAGATTACATGCTTTCTCCTAAACTCACGGCCCGACTATATTACGATCAAACAGCTAGTACCTTCAAAACCTCCAATGCCTTCCCAACTTTGAACATCAATGCTGGTGTGGCGTTTAGATTTAATCTATCACAATAGAAGACGAAAAGGAATTAGAACTTAAATTTGACACTTTAAACAAACCCATATGCAGTTTCCAGATAACTTAAAGTATTCAAAGGACCACGAGTGGATCCGCGTAGAAGGCGATGAAGCCTACATAGGTATTACAGCATTCGCAGCTGGCGAGTTAGGCGATATCGTATTTGTTGATGTAGATACAGAAGGAGAGTCTTTGGATAAAGATGAAGTTTTCGGTTCTGTTGAAGCTGTTAAAACAGTTTCCGATTTGTATTTGCCAGTTAGTGGTGAAGTACTTGAATTCAACGCAGACCTCGAAGATGCACCTGAATCAGTAAATGATGATCCGTACGGTGCGGGATGGATGGTTAAGATTAAAGTAGCTGATGCTTCGGAACTCGACGAGTTGATGGATGCTGCGGCTTACGAAGCGATGCTTGGTTAAACCCATGCAAAATCCATGGATATATAGAGCCCCAGCCATTGTCTGGGGCTTTCTTATTATCTACCTCAGCTTGGCGCCTGTCCAAGACTTGGATCCCGGGTGGTCGTTGGAGGTATCCGACAAGCTGGTCCATGGTGTGCTTTACTTTACTTGGGTGACCTTACTTTATTTTGGTACATCTCGCGCTTATCGCAAAACTGTCTCTCGTCGTAAAATGATATTCTATTGGGGCAGTGCCGTAATCTTCGGTGCAGGGATAGAACTTATGCAAGGCTGGATGGCCATGGGGCGTAGTGCAGATGTATTTGATGCCCTGGCAAACACGGGCGGTGCAGTGCTTGCTATTCTTGCGAGTCGTTTACTTCATAAAATCTTGGCATAGTTTTTTAAGTGACTAAGTGAACCCTTAATTCACTTGGTTATGAAAACAATTGATCGCAAGACCCGTAATGCCAACCTTGAAGGAAAAAGACCCCTTTATTTTTTAATTGGCTTAAGTACCTCTTTATTGACGGTTTACGCAGCATTCGAATTAAATTTCGAAACATCGAGACTGCCTGATTTTTCTGATGAGCACATTTATAGTGAGGAGCTAGATTGGACCGTTCCAGTGACAGTCATGCGTGCACCTGAGGCTCCTTCGAGGCCGAAGACTATGCCGAAGTTCAATCCTAATGAGTTCACAGTGATTGATAACAATGCAACCTTACCAAATCTCGTAACGGAATGGACTACGACCACTGTAGATCAAGGACTGGAAGTGATTGTCGATCCGGATCCGATAGAGGTTTTTACTTTTACGCAAGTAGAGAGTATGCCCGTCTTTGCAGGTTGCGAAGAAGCGTTGACCAACGACGAGCGATATGCATGTATGAATAGCCAATTAATGGCCTACGTCTCTTCGAATTTTGAGGTCACCGAACGCATGATTCAATTCAGCCGTGGCGAAAAGCTTTTTGTCGAATTTATCATCGAAAAGAATGGCCAAGTACGCAATGCTACTATTGTTCGTGGAGAAGACGAGCTCATTGGCGAAGAAGCATTACGTGTGGTGAAATCACTGCCTCGATTCACTCCAGCAAAAATGAATGGAAAGCCCGTACGTATGTCGTATATTTTGCCCATTAATGTAAAGTTCTAAACGCATGTTGATCCGCTCTCTTCTAGCATCGGCTTTTTTATCGTTGTCATTGCCTTTGATGGCACAATCGGCCGATCATATTTCTGTTGTACAGACATTGCCAGTGTTCGAAACTTGTGCACACATTCAAGGTGATCAAAACGAGCAACAGGTTTGCTTCAACAGATTTGTCATGAATCATTTGATGAATGAGCTGCAATGGCCGGAAGGGTTGAAGGAAAATGGAAAGGTATTTGTCGAGCTAAAATTCGACGCCACCGGTCATTTAGCTGAGGTCAAATGCTTGCGTTCCTACGATGATTTGGCCAAAGAGGAAGCCGTGCGTGCCATACGTACACTTCCCGATCCAATACGTCCTGGGACGGTAGCTGGAGAGGCTGCTCCGGTGAGCATGGTTGTACCCGTAATGTTCACCCGATAATTGGTTCAAAAATTCATATTGCGCTAACAATACTTTTGGCTATTTTAGCGCTTCAATAGTTCGAGTTCATGAAAACAAGAAAAACAGCAAAGGCAGATGCAGAAAATAAGAAGAGTCTCTTCTTATTGATTGGTCTGACCGCATCGCTCGCACTTACCTTATTCTTCATCGAGTTAAAGTCGTACGAAGATGGGCCAGGTGATTTGGGTAAGATGTCCTACGATAATGAAGATGAGATTGCCATCATCACTAACCGTACGCCACCTCCGCCACCTCCGCCACCACCACCTGCACCACCAGAGGTTATCCAGATTGTAGAAGATGATCTGGAAATCGAGGAAGTAGAATTCGAATCTACAGAGACTGACGAGAGCGAGGTAATCGAGATCGTTGAAGAGGTGCCGGAAGAAGAAGACGAAATCTTCAACTTTGCGGTTGTAGAGAACAAGCCTATTTATCCAGGTTGCGAAAACCTAGCTACAGAGGACGAGAAGTTCATGTGTTTCAACCAAAACATCATGAAGCACATTGGTAAGAACTTTGACTTCCCAGAATTGGCCCGTCAAATGGGTATTCAAGGAAAGGTTTACGTGAACTTCGTGATTGAGAAGAACGGAAAAGTGAGTAATGTAACCATTGCACGTGGAGTAGATAAGCTCATCGATGATGAAGCGATCCGTGTAATCAAGTTGTTGCCGCCGTTCATTCCAGCGAAACAACGTGGAAAGCCGGTTCGTATGCAATACACCGTGCCGATCAACGCGCGATTGCAGTAAGCACAAAAATATTTTGAACCCGGGCGCAGCCCGGGTTTTCTTTTTAAACCAATTCCATCCGATGTCTATAGATACTTTGAAATACAGTTTAGTTGCAGCCCAAGCATGTTTAGATGGTGGTGCCGCCATTTTAGATGTATACAACAACGAAGAAACTCAAGTTGAGATTAAAGGCGATGACAGTCCACTTACTCAAGCAGATTTAAAAAGCAACGCGGCAATCATGGAGCATTTGAGCCAGACGCCGTTTTGGGTATTGAGTGAAGAGGGCAAGCACATGAGCTATGCCGACAGAAAAGACATTCATACTTTGTGGATTGTGGATCCGTTGGATGGTACGAAAGAGTTTATCAAGCGCAATGGAGAGTTCACCGTGAATGTTGCATTGGTTAAGGACGGTAAGCCAGTATTAGGGGCAGTTTATGTTCCTGTAACGGGTGAATTGTATTTAGGTGTAGTGGGTGAAAAGGCCCTTAAATTGACCATTGAGGCTGGCGGTTCCATTACTGAGGAAGATTTGGCGTCTGGACTTGTATTGCCGATGCAAATGGAGCGTCCATTTACAGCTGTAGGTTCCCGATCACACATGAATGAGGAGACGTCCGATTTTTTGGAGTCGTACAAAAAGGAGCACGGAGAAGTTGCCATTATTAGCAAGGGGAGTTCGTTGAAGATGTGCATGGTCGCTGAAGGATTGGCAGACGTGTATCCGAGATTTGCACCGACGATGGAATGGGATACCGCAGCTGGACAGGCCGTGGTAGAAGCTGCTGGTTTTCAAATGGTCCGCAAAGACGATCGCACGCCCTTATGCTACAATAAAGAAGACCTCTTAAACCCGCATTTTATCGTCTTATAAAGCGGTCGTTTTCGGACGCTCGTCACTATCTTTGCCCCGCATGATGGCACAGAAAACACTCTCTAACTCAAATGAAACAAGCCTCATTAAGGAGGTCATTCGACTCGGCAAATTACGCTTGAGCACATCTGTAGTTTTCTCGTCTGTTGCCGGATACATCCTTGGGTTTCAAGAATTCAATTGGGTACATTTTCTTTTGCTCATCATCGGCGGTATTACTGTCGTAGCGGCATCGAACGCCCTGAACCAGATGTATGAGAAGGACAGGGATGCGTTGATGAATCGGACGAAGAATCGCCCTTTGCCACTAGGTACTATGAGCATGCGCCAGGCTTGGGTTGCTTCGATTGTATTGTTGGTAGTTGGTTTGAGTGCGCTCTATGTGATTAACCCAATGACGTCGTATTTCGGTGCCCTGAGTGTGGTGCTTTATGCGGTAGTATACACGCCCCTAAAGGCGCGAACGCCTATGGCGGTGTTTGTTGGGGCATTCCCAGGTGCTATCCCATACATGCTCGGCTGGGTAGCGGCACGAAATGATTTTGACATTGAAACAGGGACGCTCTTCGCGCAACAGTTCTTCTGGCAGTTCCCACATTTTTGGGCCATAGCATGGTTTTCTTTTGATGATTATGCTCGTGCGGGTTATTACCTATTGCCTTCTCGCCGTAAAGACCGAAGCTCACAACTATTTATTATTGTCTACACTCTTTGGATGATTGCCGTAGGGATTCTACCGGCATTTGGTATCACCGGTGAGCTCACTTTGAGTATTCCAGGTGCGATTGCAGTTTTTGCACTTGGTTTGTGGGTATTAGAAAAGGGAAGAAGACTCTTGCAGGATTCAGATGATAAAACTGCACGTAAACTTATGTTTAGCAGCATTGGTTATCTGACCGGAATGCAGATCATTTATATCATTGACCGATTTATTTAATGGAAACTTTAGAACAACAAAGACGCAAAGCATCAAAACCACTGCTATGGATAGGTATTGGTAGCATTATTATGGCTTTTGCGGGCATGACATCGGGTTATGTCGTGAGCCGAACAACGCTCGTCGCAAATGAGCAATGGATCACCTTTGCGCTGCCGCCTGCATTCATGTATAGCACCATCATCATAGTGATTTCCTCCCTAGTTTTTTGGTGGGGTAAACGTGCTTATGCTGCGGGTAATGCGGGTGTCTTGCGCCCGGTGCTTACAACAGTCCTTGCTCTAGGCTTGGTGTTTTTATACTTGCAAGGTCAAGCTTGGAACCAATTAATGGCCGAAAACATCTTTTTTGCTGGTGCTTCTTCACATCCGGCAGGTTCATGGGTTTATGCATTATTTCTCTTTCATGCGGCCCATGTTTTAGGTGGAATTATTGCTTTAGTCGTGACTCTTATTCGCTCATTAAGAGGTCGTTACACTGTTGAGGACCACAATGGCGTAGAGTTAGTTGCAATTTATTGGCATTTTGTGGACCTATTGTGGGTTTATTTATATGTCTTTTTAAGTGCTATACGTTAAATTTGCTCAAAATTTTCAAAACCAACCGTTATGGCTTCATCCGCTGATATGACGCACGAACAAGACCACTGGGGTGGAGGTTCTAGACCACTAGGAGCTCGCTATGGAAAACTCATGATGTGGTTTTTCTTGCTTTCTGATGCTTTGACTTTCTCTGGATTCTTGACTGCATATGGTCTTATGCGCTTCAAGTATGAAAAGACTTGGCCAATCGCAGAAAACGTATTTACTCACTTCCCAGGATTGGAAGGCGATCAACCTTTGCTTTACGTAGCCTTGATGACCTTTATCCTCATCATGTCTTCTGTAACCATGGTATTGGCTGTGAATGCTGGTGAAAAAATGCAGCGCGGTGCGGTAACAAACTGGATGTTGCTTACCATCATCGGTGGTTTGATTTTCGTTGGTTCTCAGGCTTGGGAGTGGTACCACTTCATTTCAGGCGATAGCGGAGCGGTTGAAACAGATCACGCTGAAATTCTTCACGTTTACAACGAGGAAGGAGAGCGTTTAAGCTTCAGCCAGCTAGTCCACGGTATGGAAAATGGCCACGCAAGCAATCATGGTGAAACATTCACAAAAGCTGAGGTATTGGCTGCATTGAAAGCAAACGAAGCATACTACTTGCAAGAGCCGGGTAAGGCAGGTGAGAAGTTTGACCACGCAACTTCAGTAGCGTTCCTAGAAAACGGCGATGTCGTACAAGGTGCTAACATGACCCGCAACGAATACGGACGTAAGCAATTTGCGAACTTCTTCTTCTTCATCACCGGATTCCACGGATTCCACGTATTCTCAGGGGTGGTAATCAACTTCGTGATTTTCTACAACATTTTGTTGGGAACCTACGAGCGCAGAGGACACTACCGCATGGTTGAAAAAGTTGGTTTGTACTGGCACTTCGTTGACCTTGTGTGGGTATTCGTATTTACATTCTTCTATCTAGTCTAAAAGTATACCGTCATGGCAGATCACAAAGGAACTTGGTGGATTTGGAAGATTTTCTGGATCCTATTAATTATCACAACAGTTGAGGTTGTTTTAGGTATTATCAAACCTGAATTCATGTTGACCCAATTGTTCGGCACTTCTATTTTGAACTACGTGTTCATCATCTTGACCATTGTTAAGGCGGCGTACATTGTTCAAGTCTTTATGCACGTTAAGTTTGAGAACAAAGCGATGAAGTATGCATTGTACTTGCCAACGCTAATTCTCATTCCGTATTTGACATTTATCTTACTGACTGAAGGTTCATACTTGTTTCAGTAATGGCAAATAAATCCCTTTTAAACCGGGCAGTACTAATCAGTGTATTAGTGCTGCCCGCGTTGCTTTATCTCTTTT
>CAJXTR010000082.1 GCA_913060465.1 uncultured Cryomorphaceae bacterium
GCGGGAACGCAGCAAGGGTAGTCGGTCGTAGCGGTGTGATGTGAGTAGCTTGCCCATTTTTTATGCCCTAAAGTTTGGGGGAAAGCCGTACTTTTGACCCCGTAAATATTCAATACCACAACACATGAAATTCTTCATTGATACAGCAAACCTCGCGCAGATTAAAGAAGCACAAGACCTAGGCGTTTTGGACGGGGTAACCACAAACCCTTCATTGATGGCTAAAGAAGGCATCAGTGGCGCGGAAAATGTAAAAGCACATTACAAAGCAATCTGTGATATCGTTGATGGCGATGTTAGTGCAGAGGTGATCGCAACAGAATACGAAGCGATGATCAAAGAAGGTGAAGAATTGGCCGCCATTGATTCAAAAATCGTAGTGAAGATTCCTATGATCAAGGACGGTGTGAAGGCATTGCGCTACTTCTCAAACAAAGGCATCAAAACTAACTGTACCCTCATCTTCTCTGCAGGTCAAGCGTTGATGGCTGCAAAAGCAGGTGCTACATACGTAAGCCCATTTATTGGTCGTTTGGACGATGTATCAACAGACGGTTTAGCCTTGATCGAGAGCATCCGCGTCATCTTTGACAACTACGACTTCGGTACAGAAATTCTTGCTGCCTCAGTACGTCACCCAATGCACATCATTGAATGTGCACAGATCGGTGCCGACGTAATGACCGGTCCATTAAGCGCAATGGAAGCCTTGTTGAAGCACCCGTTGACGGACATCGGTTTGGCTAAATTCTTAGAAGACCACGCAAAAGCAAACGGTTAATTTTTTAACCTCTCAAATCATAGAAAGCCTCGCTCATGCGGGGCTTTTTTTGTATCTTATTTCAATCAAAATGTACGCCCTATGGTCTACACCATTTACCCTGATAGCTTGAATCCAAGAACCATTGAAGAATGCGCTGATCGTCTTCGCAAAGGTGATGTCGCCATCATCCCGACGGATTCCGTTTATGCCATCGCAGGAGACTTCCAGCATCCTGCTGCCTTGGAAAAATTGGCCAAAATCAAAGGTGAATCTGTGAAAGAGGCAGAGTTTAGTTTTCTCTTCACCAACCTCAGTCAGGTTGCGGAATACACGCAAAGTATGAACGGTCCGACCTTTAAGCTGGTTAAAAAATGCCTTCCAGGTCCGTACACTCTGGTTCTAGAAGCGAACATCAACCTTGCGCGTAAGTTGGGCCAAAAGCGCAGTACCATCGGCGTTCGCATCCCAGATAATCCTATTGTGATCGCCCTGGCAGAAGCCTTAGGACGACCGCTAGCTTCCGCTTCATTGCACCACGATGATGAGATTATTCAATACCCGACGGATCCTGATGAGATTGTCGCCAAATACGCCGATAAAGCAGATTTTATTATCGACGGTGGATGGGGTGATAATGTCCCCTCTACGGTCATTGATTTAAGCGGAGATGAACCTACCCTAATTCGATCGGGCAAAGGAGATCCGGACGTGATTTAATCAACGCAGCAAGAGCACGGCGATCCAGTTTACCACCGGGAGTCTCTGGTAATTGGGAACAAATGAAATAGTGCCTTGGACAGGTATTTTTCTCCCATTTGACCAATTCCGCCCTGGCCAAAGCCAGCGCCTCTTTTTCGCGGAGCACTAATACAGGTAGTTGGCCAAAAACGGCGTCCTCACGGAAAGAAATAACTGCGGAAATGCCTTTTTGAAGTAAGGCGCGTTCACCGACCTCCGGCTGAATTTTAATGCCACCAGAGTTGATTACGAAATCAAGTCTGCCTTCAACGGTAAACGAACGTTCATCCTGCAACTGTACTGCATCGTTTGTTTGCAAAAGATCAATTCCTAAATGCGGGGAATGGATGCATAAGGCCCCTTCCTCAGTTGCTGAAAATTTAGTCGAACCCACGGCTTCATACAAGGTGGCATCCAACCTGCGGACTGCAACATGTGAAGCCGTTTCAGTCATTCCATAACCTACATGAACGGTCGTTTCTTCAGGCATTGGCAAAACGGGCACTACACCACCACCTAGAAGGATATCTTTAACTTGAGACCGGGCTTGAGTCGTCAAGTGCTCATATTGTGGAAGGGTTAGCGGTAAAAAGTCTATAGGCCCTTCAGGTAATTCTAAGGTTATCTTAGGCTCAATAAGGTGCAGTTTCAATCCCCCAACAAGAGCTCTAATAACCATCATGGCCCCTCCTATCTTTTTGGCGGGAATTCCCAAAGCAGCCGTACTACCTGGCTGTAAATTAAAATAACTCAAAGTCGCTCGAGCCGATGCTTCAAGACGGGCTCGTGGGTGATGCCAGATCTTAGGTTTTCCTGTACTGCCGCTGGTTGCGATTGGCAGCAAATCTTCGTTAGAAACCCAAAACCTAACCACCTTTTGAACGGCCAACAAGTCGCCGCTAACTTCTTGTAAGTCAAGAAGTTCATCTGAAGTGTATTGATTTTGTTTCCAAATAAAAGTTGCTGACATTCAAAAAATGCAAGTTGGGTATAGTTTTTGCTTCCGTGTGCGGACTATGACCCGATTTAAAATCATTTCAATATACGTCTTCACGATGTTTTTAGCGCTCTTAGGGAACGCAACAAATGTCGAGAAGTTCACATGGGTCACAGTATTGACTTTAGAAAGCAATGAACCCATCGAAGGGGTAAGTGTGACTGTCAACCAGAGCTTCGTTGGCGAGACTGGCCCCCTTGGCCGTATTCTCATTCCCAACGGGAACCCAGGTGATGTTATCATTTTTTATCATACCAGCTTTAGCCCATCTTTCCATTCGAGACGTGAGCTCGAAGAATTGGACCATAAAGTGCACATGCAAGAAAGTGTACTCAACATTCAAGAGGTGGTCATCAACGCAAATAGAGTCAAGCAGAACTATCAAAACATTGCCAAAGAGGTTCGGACCATCGACTCCAAACGTATGGACGAGCAGTACCAAGCAAATGCAGCCGATGCTTTAGCCATAGACCCAAATATTTTCATTCAAAAAAGTCAAAGCGGCGGTGGCTCTCCAATGATTCGGGGAATGAGCACCTCAAGAGTATTATTGACCGTGGACGGCATCCGCATGAACAATGCTATTTTCCGTGCCGGAAATGTGCACAACGTGATCAGCTTGGATCCAGAATCCATAGCAAATCTCGAAATCAGCCTTGGACCCGGTAGTGTTTTAAACGGCTCTGATGCCATGGGCGGTGTAATGAACATCAATACCTACGAAGCACACTACGGAGATTCCACGGAAGTATTGCAAAGCCTAGTCTTTACCCTTTCAAATCAAAGTGGCCAATTGGCCCGTCGTCCGAACTTCCGTCTCAACTATGGTGGACTGAATTGGGCCGGAATGACGTCCATAACGTATTCTCAGTTCCAAGACGTTCGAATGGGAAAAAATGTTTTGGCTTGGACCCCAGAGTACCACCTTCAAAACACGCTTTCCAACACCTACCCTATCCGCTTTGGGAATCTGGACACTGTCCTTACCAACGAAAACCCATACATCCAGGCGAACACTAACTACGACCAGCGCAACTTCACCAACAAATTCAAGCTCCGTATCTCCCCAAGAACCGAACTAAAGGCTGGTCTTCATGGCAGTATCACCACTGATATTTCTCGATACGACCGAATGATTGAGATGAAAGGAGATATGCCGAAATACGCAAAATGGAACTACGGCCCACAAATTTGGTCGCTCGGCTATGTAGCGTTAGAAAACAGAACTGTTACGCGATTCTCCGACTGGATAAAAATAACCGGATCTGGCCAGTATTACGAAGAAAGCCGTGATGTTCGTAAACTAAAAAATCTCGAAGGAAAAGTTCAACGTGAACAAGTCTACATTGGCCAATTCAACTTTGACGCAAAGAAGGATTTGGGTGCGCATTCAAAAGTGATTTACGGTGCCGAATACATCCAGAATAACCTGAACAGCACCGCCTGGAAATACCACGAACTTGTGCCGGACACTACCTGGCCTGCTCAGTCTCGATACGCGGATCAAAGCCTCTGGCAAAGCACCTCCGCATTTGCAATGCTCCAAAGCGACCTCAGCGATAGATTCAGTGCCAGTGGTGGCGTTCGTATTAATAGCGTGCACCTGTACACCCCTATTTCGTTCAATGGCTTCTCAGAAAATGCAGACCTAAGATTTGTAGCACCATCTGCAGAGTTTGGACTTACCTATTACCGCCCCACCTTCAAATACTTTCTCAACCTAAGTACCGGATTCCGTGCCCCCAACATCGATGACGCGAGCAAAGTATTTGATTCACAACCTGGGGCGTTAATCATTCCCAACCCCGATCTCCACGAAGAGCGTTTGTACAGTGCTGAACTAGGCATGAAGCAAAAGCTCGGAGACCGTTGGGCCATTGATGCGAGCTTCTATTACAGCTTCTTAGATGAGGTGATGGAGCGGGCTCCATATAATTTTGGCGGTCGGGACAGTGTGTTTTATGAGGGAGAACTTTCACAGGTCCTCGCCGTACAAAATCTAGACTACGCATGGGTCTGGGGGTACCAATTCGGCGTGCGATCCGACCTCAGTAAAAACCTGCACTTCTTACTACACTGGTCACATCCTTTCGGTCAAGACAGCCAAGGCAATCCTCTGCGCCACGTGAACCCTTTCAATGCGACATCAACTTTGAGTTACACCAAAGACAAATACCGTACAAACTTGATCATACGGTACAATGGTGCCGTTGATGCAGAGGACATGGCTTTTTCTGAATCCGCCAAGACGCACATGTATGCCATAAATGATTTAGGCCTGCCCTATTCACCTGCTTGGTACACCATCAATATTCATGGATCCTACCACTTTACGAAGAACATTCTTATACGTGTTGGACTTGAAAACCTCATGGATGTTCGCTACCGACCATACTCTTCAGGCATTGTAGCTCCAGGAAGGTCCATCTTCCTTTCCATGCGAATGTCCGTTTAAAGCAGCGCGCTTAAATCCCAATCTTGCTGAAGGTCCCCAGGTATAGAAATTTCTCCGCCACTTACCACATGTGGGCCTGGAATATTATTAGTGTAGAGACTCCCAGTGCCCAATCCTTGAGGCAACTTATTCCCCTTAGTTGAAGCCCATTGCGCTATGGCATTCAGGCCGATATTGCTTTCTAATGCACTAGTTGCCCACCAGCCTATGCCTCGCTCCTCCGCCAGTGCAATCCACTGGTCTGCACCTTTCCATCCCCCGATGAAACTTGGTTTTAAAATGATAAAGGGAGGCTTTATATCGTCGAGTAACTTTGATCTAGATTCCTGATCAACCAAGCCAATCAAACTTTCATCCAAGGCGATGGGAACCTTCGTCTTAGCAGCCAAAACGGCTAATCCCTCACGATCATTCACCGGAAGGGGTTGTTCAATGCTGTGAACTGCTAAATCAGACAATACTTTATCAACCTCTAATGCCTGTTCTACATCAAATGCACCGTTTGCATCGACGCGCAGAATCAGTTCATCAGGACTGAATGATTTTCGAATTCCTTCTAACAGTTCACGTTCCGTTGCCCAATCTATGGCACCAACCTTCATTTTTAAAGTGGTAAAACCCTCGGCAAGACGTTTGCTTATTTGGTCCAGCATGAATGCTTCATCACCCATCCAAATCAACCCGTTGATTGGCAACGAACCTTGACCAAGCGAATATGGGGTGTCGAAATGTTGAAAGCCATTATGCAAATGACTAAATGCTTGTTCAAGTGCAAATTGGACACTAGGAAATTGAGCATTCGCAGCATAAAGTCGATCTAAGCCCCAATGAATGTGCTCTGCGGTCCAAAATAATTGGCCTTCCAACTCCGGCACATCATCCATGCTCAACCCGCGCAGCACACCCACTTCTCCCCATCCCACAGGAAATGGAGTTGAAGCATCGGTAATTTTCAAAAAGAAGCACTGTTTGCTGCGAAGTACACCCCTGGACGTTCCAGCGGGTTGTTTGAAGTCAAGTGTATAGGATAGGACCTCCGCCTTCATCATTGAAGATTTAAGGCAACCGCGGTCCCTACACAAAAAAGCAAGGTCATCATAGCCATTGGCTTTAACAATGCATCCAAGGCTATCGAGTCTTGAGCCTTCGTAAAAGGCTTAAACACCACTCTTGACAGTAGAATTCCGAAAACAATATGAAAGACGAGCAGGGCCTGATTTCCATCCAAGAGCGCCCAATACAATGCAAAAACCAAGCTCAGCACATTCCCTACCATTAATAAGGCCTTGAAATAACCACGGCCCCATTTACGACCAAAACGAACCACCAAGGTCCGTTTGCCGGCCTTCGCATCGGTATCTAAATCGCGTAAATTATTAAGCGTAAGTACCGCTGCACTATAAGCCCCTGCTACCAATGCCGGAAGAAGAAAACTCCAATGGGTTGCACCGTAAAGTGCCGCCGATCCCATCACGCCAACCAAACCGAAAAACAGAAAGACAAAGAAATCTCCTCCACCCCAGTATGCATAGGGCTTAGGCCCCATGGTATAGGAGGTTGCAGCAACCACTGCGGCAATATTCAATGCGGAAAACAAGACGAATAAGGTATGCTGGCCCCAAAAAGCTAAAAACACTAAAGAGCCACCACTAAGCAAGGCCAATACCGTCCAAAGACGCACTGCACCGCGCATCTCCGCTACAGTGATCAGACCGCTAGCAATGGCACGCTTCTCCCCCGTTCGATGGTCATCCGTACCGCGGACGCCATCTCCAAGGTCATTGGCATAATTCGAGAGCACCTGATAGGCAAAGGCCGTAAAGACCGCAAGAGCGAAAACAGCCCAATGCACACCATCGTTGACTTTGTAGGCCAAACCTGTCCCAAGGGCAATCACTGCGAAGGCCAAGGGCAGTGTACGCAGCCTTGCAGCCGCAACCCAATGATTAAGCTTTGCCATGTTGTTGAATAATTTTTAACGCGTTCAGATTCATGGACTGTTCAGTTTTGCACTCAATAAGGGTCATTCCTTTCACCGAAGCAAGTGCCGTGTCCAATTCCTGTTCATTTTCAGCACAAGCGTGAGCCACATTAAAAGCCTTAACCAACGACTCTAAATCTACATGCTGCGCATTGGCAAAAACCTTACGCGCTTCCGTTCCCGTAGTGGCCGTTCCGGGGAGCCAATCAAAGATGCCGCCGATACCGTTGTTCAACACACAAAT
>CAJXTR010000083.1 GCA_913060465.1 uncultured Cryomorphaceae bacterium
ATTGAAGATACTTCATCGGGCATCCAAGCAGGAAAGTCTGCTGGTGCTCAGGTTGTTGGTATTAAGAGTAGTAAAAGTGAAGCGGAACTACTTGCCGCAGGTGCAGATTTGACGGCCGCCCATTTTACCGAATTGTTAAAAATCATAGGCTAAGGTGAATTTAACTTTTGCTTTTTGCCCTATTTTTAGCGGTAGATTGATTCGTTGCGAATGTCTTATCTAGATACTGCCATTGTTATTGCTTGGCCTCAGTGTACTGCAAGAGCAGACGAGAGCCTTGCCATCTTTTTACGAAAAGCGGGCTTAGTTAAAAACTTGAACTTCCGCGTTGGGCATGCGGCCATCTGTTTGATTAATCCTCAAACTCAGGAAGTGTTGTACTATGACTTTGGTCGCTACATTACACCTCGTGGGTACGGAAGAGCCCGCAGCAAGTATACAGATCCAGGATTAGCACTCACGACGAAAGCAGAGTTCAATGAAGAACGTGACCTCATGAATGTTGAGGCGATCGCAAGCGAGCTCGATAGCAAATCGAAATTTACGCACGGTGCCGGTCCATTAGTGTTCTCAGTAAGTAAGACTATAAATTTCATCAAGGCCAAGGCTTATGCAGATGATATGGTCATGAAAGGTTACTTTGAATACAATGGCCTTTACAAGAGTGCAAGTAATTGTGCTCGATATGTAACCGAAACGATGAAAGCGGCGAATGAGGATGGAACAGTTGGTACTAAACTGAAGTATCCATTAACTGTGCGCCCTACTCCTCTATTTAACGTCGTTGCTGCAAAAACCCAAGATACTATCTACAGCTTTGAGGGAGGCACATTACAATACCTCGAAAAATCAAGAAGACACAGCATCTCCGACTTAAGTGCTGGCCTTTTAGAAAGTTCCTTGAGTAAATACACTAACGCGCGTCCAGATGATAGTATCCATGGTGATATAGAAGAACCGGTGCGACCGGATAGCCTTCCTACTTCTGCACAGTGGCTCGGAGGATTGGGTGAAGGTGCATGGTTTGATATCTCTGAAGTCGATGGCAACGAATTCACTGGACGTAAATACGACAAAACCGGTGCCTTAGAACATGAAGCGCGTTACAGCAATGATGAGATAGATGTTCCATCTATCCCTGTTGTTACTTATGCCTCTCATTATGGCTTTATCAGCTTGAAAACAGGCGAGGTAGTGCATCGGTTCTACCGCAAATCATAACAACTCAACTAATAAAAAACCCGCGCCAAGGCGCGGGTTTTTTGTGCTCTTAAAATTTTTCTAGAAATCCATCTTGTAATAGAACACCGGGAAGAATCCGAGCTGGTAGTTCTCTGCAATGGTCCCACTTTCTGGCAAATAGGTCAGCGTGAGGATGTTCTTGTTTCCTGTGATGTTGGAAATGTCGAGGGCAAACTCATGCGCAAGATTCATGAAGTTCCACTTATACCCCACTTTCAGATCTAGTCGGAAGTACGGACGGTATTGATTACTATTGAACGTTGCGTCGTCGAAGAATTCAATCTCAGAAGCTACTGCTGAAGCCGTTGGATCAATATCACCGAACCAGCGACCACCTATAGAGCTCACCTTAGTACCTAAGTTAAGGACACCATATTTACTCACTTGGAAGTTCTTGGCCATGATGAAGTTAAAGGCATAACGTCCATTAAACGTGGTGTTCACCCACATATCATCAGCGCTGCCAGTACCTGCGGCAGCGATATTCTTAGAACCTTTGTATTTAGCATCAAAGAGCGATCCTGTGAACAAGCTGTAGAAGCCATTGCGGTAGTAGTGTTCGGCGGTGAATTCGACCCCGTAGTTACGGCCCAATCCTGTATTTTCTAGAGGTTCAGCCCATAATCGGCCAAAACCTGTACCTCCGTTAACCAATGAGAAATACGACGGAACCATTTCAACAGGAACGTCCCACAAATACTGATAATAGGTCTCAAATTTTATGCGTACCGGATATTCAAAATTGTGCTCCCACCCCGCTACTAAATGTGCACTTTTGGTGAGCCCCATACCTTTATTGTATTCCGTGCCCAATAATCCATCAGCTATAGCCTGAGGTGTCGCTTGAGAGCCTCTGTAGTAATAGAGGTATGAGCTTTGCATTTGGCTATGATATCCAGCGCCCGTAAAGAGTTTATTGTGCTTGTCAACATCATAATTGAACCCTAGACGTGGCTCGAAGGGCGAAAGCGAATTATCGTTGATTGAAGAATAAAGCGCGGTAACGCCTGCCGTCATTGTAAGAGCATCCGTCAACCTGTTTTTGTAGCTCACGAAGGGTTGAACAACAGCATATCCGTCTGCTGAGAATGCTCCATCTTGCGTACCCCAAGGGAATTCCCAAGGTGAAATTTCGCCTGTTAAGCCATTCACAATACGCGTCGAATCGAGATAATTGACCATTACATAGTCTATGTTCACCCCAGCCTTAAAACTTTGACGCGCATCAATTTTTTTATTGTAGTGGCTGTAGCCATGAACTTTAGTCTCATAGTACCAGTAGTTCAAGATCTTTGGCGAGGAATCTACGCGCCAGAAACGTTCCGTGCCTACGGTATCGATACTTCGAAAAACTTTATTGTTCAATGCATGAACTGCTGATCTCGAAATAGCTGTACCACTTTTTACATAGCTTGACGGAGATAAGCGTTTATTGTAGGTGGCGCCAACTACACCCATGTGCGTATCGAAATATTGATCCCGATCTACAGAGCCATAGCTTTCAAAGTCATCAGATATCTTATCTCCATCTGTTCCGGTTATGTCAATAACGAGATTAGACGTACCGCCCATGCCCCAAAGACTGAGCTTTGAGCCGTCTTTTTGCGGGAAACTGATACGGAATGCACCATCGGCATAATTTGGGATAGCAGTAGTCCCTAGTGGAATACCTAAGGTTGATGCCATGCCCAACGTGGAATATCGACCTAACAATAAATAGGAAGGGGCATTCGGCTTTTCTTTTCCTAAGCGGCCTTCTGCCATAAGTTCAACACCTAGTAGGCCGAACTGAAAGCTACCTTCAAATGGAGTAGCATTATTTCCGTCGCGCATTTCTAGATCAAAAACACCTGCAATGGCATTTCCAAATTCTCCTGGCCAAGCACCCGTGTAGAAATCACCACTCTGAATGTATTTATTGTTTAGAATGGTTACCGGGCCTCCACCTGTACCGGGGATGGCAAAGTGGTTCGGGTTAGGTATGTTGATGCCCTCAAATCTGTAGAGAATACCGGCAGGTGTATTTCCGCGCACGACGATATCATTACGACTATCGTCCGAGCCCTGAACTCCAGCGAAGTTGGTCGCCATACGCGCTGGCTCACCGCGAGAACCTGCATAGAGGTTTGTCTCCTCTACAGAGAATTTACGCGCACTCACTACGGCCATTTCATTTTTTACATCACCGCGCGGAGTAGCAACAACGTCTACTTCATCGAGCTTTACGGTACTTTCTGTTAACTCGACCCTAATGACGGCCTGCTTGGCAGAGTTAAGCTCTACAACCGTGCTTTTTGGCTCATAACCGAAGAGCTGTGCTGCAACAAGCTTGCGACCAATCTCTACTTCTAATGAAAACTGGCCGTATTCATCCGAAAATGCCTGAGCATTATCACAAATTATCATGGCATCTGCCAAAGGGAATTTTGAATCTGCATCAATGACAGTTCCTCGAATTGTTTGGGTTAAGGTCTGTGCTTGGAGGCCAATGCTTAAAAGCATAAGCCAGACTAAGACATGGCGTTTCATAATTACTTTTTTCTTGCCTTACAAGGTAAAACTTCTTGATAGCAGGAAACATACCTCCCGTATCAAGTTTTCGATAATTTTCGTTCTGAATCTTAGGCGATGCAGGATTGATGGATATATGCATCTCATTTTTGAATCATCAAAGCCCCAACGCACCGACGCCTGAGGGTCGCTTGAGCAACCATCCTGTTAGGCTTCTCCGTGGCTTGAGTGCCGGCAGTACTTCATGTAAAACCGTGGCACTTCGAAACAAAACTGCACGATTGTATAGCGGTGCAATGACTTCAGGATTCTCACAATGTATTTTGAGCTCACCACCATCGCCCGGTTCCCAACCCTGGTTGAGGTAAATAACCAAGCTTAACTGACGATTATCTCGACGGTCAAATTGATCTAAATGCGCTTTGTAGAATGCACCCACAGGATATTTAGCTAGATGAAATTCATATCCTAATAATGAAACATACATAGCCCGGGCCAATTCTTCTCGCAATTGATCCACCCCACTAAAAAAGGGCTCTAAGGTCGTTTGAGAGGCACGGTCGAGCCAGTGAATGTAGTCGCTCCTGATTTCAGCAATACGTCGTTCTTCCGAAGACTCCCCTATTTTGGCTGCCTTTAAAGCACCTGCTTGCTCCACACGCTCAAATTCAGCTTCAACCGAATCCAATACAGATTGTGGAAAAAAATCGTCAATAACAGTGTAATCATACTCTGCGAGCCGGTCCAATGCCTTGTCCCATTGCTCTCCCTGAAGGGAAGCCCACATTTTCTAGAAAAATTCAGAGAATTTTGTTTTGCCTTTGGCATAAACCTGCCAAACCATACTCCCAGGATAGGTACCTGTTAGTTCGCTTAATTTCTTAAACGGATGTTTAGCTGTCTTGGCACGAGCGCGTTGAATCCTTGAAAAGCGACCGTAGAAGGCAAAATGCGCCTTGAGTATAGCGAATGTATGTTTCGGCTTTCCTTCCAATACGAATTTTATGCCTGCTATACCATCAAGGATTAATCGGACAAAGACTAATGCCATCGCACTTGCGTGAGGTAAGTTCTTAACCAGAATACTCAAGTTGTTTCTAAAATTTAAAAACGTCTTTTTCGGGGAGTCCATTTGTAAGGTTGCCCCTCCAAGATGATAAACCGTACTCTCAGGCTGAACCCAAACTTCATATCCAGCACGTTGCATTCGCCAGCACAAGTCTATTTCTTCCATATGAGCAAAAAGCATTGGATCCAATCCCCCTAGCTCCTTAAAAACCTCTGTCCTGACCGCTAGACACGCACCCGTTGCCCAAAAAACCTTTCTAGGCTGGTTGTATTGCCCTATATCTGATTCAAGATGATGAAGAACACGACCTCTACAAAAAGGATAACCCAAGGCGTCCATAAATCCCCCGGAAGCACCAGCATATTCGAATTTCTCAGGGTCGCGATCCCATAAAATTTTCGGCTGAAGGGCGGC
Organism: uncultured Cryomorphaceae bacterium; assembly: GCA_913060465.1. GTDB lineage: Bacteria > Bacteroidota > Bacteroidia > Flavobacteriales > Schleiferiaceae > UBA10364. Next base: position 5,237 of record CAJXTR010000083.1, read on the forward strand.
GCAAGAAGGATGATCTTCAAAGTGATCTAAGATTGGGTTGATCCAACCAGGCGTAGTTCTAACATCACTATTAAGTAGTATTGCGTACGGTTCATTAATAGATTTTAACCCTTCATTATATCCCCCCGCGTACCCAAGGTTTTCGCCTGTTTGTATCCAGCCAACCGTTGGAAACTTTTCACGGACATAGTGCTCACTATCGTCCGTACTATCGTTATCAACAACATAGACCGGATGCGGTGCACTGTGTTTCACAACACCGGGTAAGTAACGTTCCAATAGCGCCTTCCCGTTCCAATTCAAAATGACAACAGCAACTTCCTTCACGCTCTAATTATTATACATATCGAACCAAGTGCCTTGATTCCCAATGATCAAAGAATTTGAAATACGTTCACCAAAATTATCTCGACCATACTTCGTGGAGGTGGCATCAATATCAGGTCCCGCATTGGTGTGGCGGCTCAAATGGTATTGCCATTTATGATCTTTAATCTCACCAATGGCACTACTGTGAATCAAAGTATATTGACGACCAATAAGTTCTTGATCAACGAAAATAAAGACTTGATTTTGCTGCGTTGGTGTGCTAGGACTCTTAAGTTGATCGTATTGCCAAATCTGATAAGGATAGTTTTTACCATCGAAAGGACGTTCTTCTACCAATGATGGTGCGCCATATTGCAGGAATACTCGTCCCATCTGGGTCATATATCCTTTCAGCGTCTTCGAGCCGAATTCCTTATCAACTTTCTCTACTATCTGTAAATAACCTTGCCAAGTACCCTTAGGCTCCTGTGGCGCTCTATTTTTCCAATAATTCACCAAGAACTTCGCTGCCAATGCCGTATCCGGCTGCTCTTTTAAATTCATCAGGATACGTCTATCGGATAATGAAACTACCGGAGCAATCATCTTTAAATATTCAGGTACCAATTCCCAATTCCCCCAACCTTGTTGCTCGAATGCGTTACGACTTAAGGCTTCTCCGGCTACATCCCATTTTGACAAAGCATCCTCATCAAACCATTGAAAATTCGTTTGTTCCTCAGCAATAACTGAAGCTTGCTCATCCAACACCTTCACTACGATGCCATATGTTCCGCTTGTAATGTCATTCAAATCGTAACTAATCCTGACCGGGGTAAGTCCGTCTACCATTCGCTTGAACCCATATGTGCCTGGTATGACGCTACCCTGCAAATCGACCATATGGTACTGAAGTACGTGCTTTCCGTGCTGTGCGAATGCCTCTGCATACCATTCAACACTTGGTTGTGTTATTAATGGCAGTCCTAAATTCGCTTTTGGAACTACACTACTTCCTGACTTCTGGTACAACGCCATTGTCGTTTTAACAGTATCTAATACCAATGGTGCGGTTACGCGGACAGGATCAGATTTGAGTAAAATGGTATCACTATAAGACCAATTTTGTCCGCTGATTTCATCTATTAAATCAACTTGAATTGGTATAGGCGACCAATTTTCAAGCAAGAATGTGCTTTTCTGCAATAGCAAGGGTGCCCCTGAAGCACTATCAACATGATTATACTCGAAAGCAAATACATCTACTTTATTGCCCAGCTTTAAAACTACCTTCAGACTCCCCACCCACGTACTATCTGGCAACAAATCATAGGCTAAAGTGCTAGCATCTAATGTACTATACACATCTACATAGGGTATCCCATCCTGGGTAGATGAGGCGATAGGATTAAGTCCAAATCGCACTCCTTGCGCCATCGAAAACGAGGTCAACAGGCCGAATACCAAAAGAATATTAATTTTCTTCTTCACTCCCCAAATATAATTGCATATTTCCCCTTGCATAACATTAAATCCTGTTTAAATTTGCCGCCCACTCAGAGAGTTCATGGACTCTCTATCGGAGAGATGGCAGAGTGGTCGAATGCACTGGTCTTGAAAACCAGCGTACC
>CAJXTR010000084.1 GCA_913060465.1 uncultured Cryomorphaceae bacterium
TACGCATCCAACGCTGCAGTGCATTGGAATCGCCCGTAGACGGTTTGATCGTCTGGAACTTTAAGACTTTGAACGGCCTTCCCGATAACCCAACTCGCTCTTGAATGAACAACGGCTTCACCCCTGAAAGGAGTAAGAGGATGGCTGAAATTGGAAAAATCCAAGACAGCAATGCAACGATGCCTACTAGAGCAAAAACCACATCAAACAATCGCTTAAGGAGTGCATTCGACCATAACAAAAGGGGTTCGCTACGCTGCGAGAACACCGGAATGCCTTCCAACGTGGACATGTTCATCTGACCGGCATAATGCGCCCCCATATCGGGAAGGTAACGGAACCGTATACCGTGCATCTCTGCCCAGCGTTCCGCCTCTAGGTATTGCTCAGAAGCTGGTGACAAAGCGCAGATAATTTCGTCAACGTTTAGGTTTTCGTCTAGCGTTTCAGCATCTGACCCAACATGTGTCCAGCCCAATTCCGGGCGGTGGGTCGTGAGCGCAATAAACGCGTCGGCCGTGGCGTGGTTGCCCAGTAAAAGGAACCTGCGTTGCCATTTCCCAGCAGCCATTTGGCGACGGAGGTAAGCCACATAAAATAATCGGCTCAACCAAGCGAAGGCATAGAAGGCACTGAAAAAGACCGCTAAAAAGAGGCGGCTGTAGTAATATCCCTTGAGTCCAACGACGATAATTGCCAGGATGGCAAACTGCGCCAAGGCGGCTTGCAGTAGTTGGCCCGTGACATTGCGTTGCTCTAATCCGGCCGTGTAGGTGAAGCTTCCCGACCAGCGCCCCACGACGAGCCAGCTCACTCCGGTCAGCACCCAAAGCTGCAAGTAGTAGTTGTAATATTCTGGATTCGAGATGCGTAGGTCTTCAAAGCGCCACCACCCCACTAACATGAACAGGCCAACGATCAGCAATAAATCTGTCGTGAGTGTGAGTATTCTGTAAATATTTGCGCTCTGGTTCTGCATAAACGACGCTGAAAAGATACTTACTTTTACAACGATGAGCACAACCCAAAGCCCTATTGTATATGCCAACGGTGTTGGACCAGATCGCGCCGCAGTCCTTGCGGAGGAGCTTGGGGTGCGTACCATGCGCCAAATGCTCGAACATTACCCCTTTAGATATGTGGATAAATCAAAGTTTTCCACCATCGCGCAACTCAATGCCTACAGCGGTGATGTTCAAATCAAAGGTCAAATCACCGGATGGGAAACCGTGGGTGCGGGCAGGCAAAGCCGATTGGTCGCTTATTTCAAGGACAATACTGGCACGTTGGAATTGGTTTGGTTCAAAGGAGCCAAGTGGATCTCGCGTTCCCTCAAAGCCAATGTACCGCTCATCGTGTATGGTAAAGTCAATGATTTCAAGGGAAAGAAGAGTATACCTCATCCAGAAATCTATGCGCCCAACACCCAGCAATCCTCAGCGCTTGAACCCGTATACCCTACGACCGATAAATTGACTAAAAAAGGATTGCACTCGAAAGGGCTTTCAAAAGTCATCCATGATGTATTGAAACTTGAATTGGCCAATATCAAGGATCCATTAAGTCCAGAATTCATTCAACAAAATGGTCTCATCTCCCTTCATCAGGCGCTTCAATGGATACATTTCCCAAAGAGCCAAGATCACTTAGAGGCTGCCAGAAAGCGAATAAAATTTGACGAGTTCTTTTTCCTCCAGCTCACTCAACTACGCAATAAATTGCAGCAAAAAACTGGTATTAAAGGCTATGCCTTTGGCGAAGTGGGGCAAACCTTCATGAACTTTTACGAAAACCATCTTCCCTTCGAATTGACTGATGCACAAAAGCGCGTGGTAAAAGAAATTCGAGCGGATGTCCGCACAGGCGCTCAAATGAACCGTTTAGTTCAGGGTGATGTTGGGAGCGGCAAGACCATTGTAGCCTTGCTCGCTATGCTTTTAGCTATTGACAATGGTTATCAAGCGGCCTTAATGGCACCTACCGAGATTCTTGCCAATCAACATTTTGAAGGGCTTAGTGAGCTGTGCAAACCCGCAGGTATTAGCATTGCCCTACTGACAGGAAGTACAACCGCTGCTGAGCGCGCCTCCATTCACCAGGGACTTGCCGATGGTAGCTTGTCCATTCTGATCGGGACCCATGCCCTCATTGAACCAACGGTGAAATTTGCCAATCTAGGATTAGCAGTCATCGATGAGCAGCACCGTTTTGGGGTAGCACAACGCGCTAAACTGTGGAAGAAGAACGAGCATCCACCGCATGTGTTGGTAATGACTGCCACACCTATCCCAAGAACACTAGCTATGAGTGTTTATGGGGATTTGGATGTAAGCACCATAGACGAGCTTCCTCCGGGTAGGAAACCCATCAAAACCCACCATTTGTACGACAAGAACAGATTAAAGCTCAACGGTTTCATGCAACGTGAAATAGCTAAAGGCCGCCAAGTCTATGTCGTGTTTCCACTCATTGAAGAAAGCGAAACGCTTGAACTAAAAAACCTTCAAGACGGTTACGAGCAACTCTTACGCGACTTTCCTAGACCCCAATACGAGATTGCGGTAGTTCATGGACGAATGAGCGCGGAAGAGAAAGACGGTGAGATGCAGCGCTTTGCAAAAGGAAAGGCGAACATTCTCGTAGCAACGACCGTTATAGAAGTAGGGGTAAATGTTCCCAACGCCAGTGTAATGGTCATTGAAAACGCGGAGCGATTTGGTCTTAGCCAATTGCACCAGCTTCGCGGTCGGGTAGGTAGAGGCTCTGAAGAAAGCTTTTGCATTTTGGTCTCTTCTTTCAAACTGACAGAGGATGCTAAAATCCGATTGGAAACCATGGTGCGCACTCAAGACGGCTTTGAGATTGCCGAAGTGGATATGCAATTACGCGGCCCAGGGGATATGATGGGCACAAGGCAAAGTGGCCAATTACCATTTAAGCTTGCCTCCCTAACCGCGGACGGGCAGCTTTTAGCTTGGACACGGCACATAGTGGAACAATTATTGCGCGAAGACCCGCAACTAAACCTAGAAAAACACAAAAGCATCAAAGACCACTGGACCATGCTCTACAAACACCAATGGGGCTGGAATCGGATCTCATAAACCTATGCCTCAACGAATCCCCAAATACCTAAAATCCTACCACCTCTTACTGCAACGCACCGGCGGCTATGAATTTCTGCGGTCGAACTTGCTCAAACTACTTGGGTCTATCGTCATCATTCTTGGTCTGTTCTACGTTGTTGACACCTTCATCATTAACATAGACGACGCCATGGCCTGGTTAACGAAAATACTCTCGCCCACTGGTCTCATGGGCTTGTTCTTTTTCTCGGAGGTAAGCTTTGGATTCATCACCCCAGAACTGTTAATAGTCTGGGCGGACGAAACGCTCAAACCACGATGGATGCTGACCCTCCTTGCAACTTTATCCTACAGCGCTGGTATAGTATCCTATTTCATTGGCCGATTCTGGGCTACAAGAAAAATTGTACGTGAACGAATCCTTGAACGCAATGCCAAAACCATGGAGCAGTTGCGTCGTTTCGGCGGCCTTCTAATCATCTTGGCTGCACTAACACCGCTACCCTATCCTATCGTTTGCCAACTCAGCGGTTTGAATAAATACCCTTTCAAGTATTTTATCTGGATCACCTTGGTCCGATTCCTGCGATTTGGACTCTATGGTGCATTACTATTTAACGCCTTTTAAAAGCGCACTTTCACACTTTGGGATTGCGTTGCAAAGTGTACCTTTGGCACTTATTCCAATTGAGCTCGCATGAAGATTTCTTACCGTTGGTTAAAACGTTATTTAGAGGTGAACCTCAGCCCTGAACGAGTGGCTGAAATCCTTACTGATACTGGCCTTGAAGTAGAAGGCGTCGCCGAAGTTGAATCCATTAAAGGAGGACTTAGAGGCGTGGTCATAGGCAAGGTTCTAACCTGCGAACAACATCCAAACGCGGACCGACTCAAAGTCACTACCGTGGATGTGGGAGCAAATGAGCCGCTACAGATTGTATGTGGCGCCCCAAATGTGGCTGCAGGTCAAACTGTGCCTGTTGCTCTAGTTGGCACAACGCTATACCCAAATGGCGAAGAGCTCAAATTGAAAAAAGGCAAAATTCGTGGTGAAGAAAGCATGGGCATGATCTGTGCTGAAGATGAACTCGGACTAGGACAAAGTCATGATGGCATCCTAGTTCTCGATGACTCTTGGCAAGCAGGAACCCCGTGTGCCGAGGTGTTCAATATGGAATCTGATTTTGTATTTGAAATAGGACTTACACCAAACCGTACGGACGCCATGGGCCATATCGGGGTAGCGCGAGATTTACGTGCCGCACTTATTACGGCCGGAGAAGAAGCACCTTTATTGACCGTTCCTGCGCCAAGCTTCAACGCGAGCACGACAAACCCGATCACATTAACCGTAGAAGATGAGGGATGTCCTGCCTACTATGGCGCATACCTCACAGACATTACCGTTAAAGAAAGTCCTGAATGGCTAAAAAACAGCCTTGTTGCCATCGGACTCACTCCTAAAAACAACGTAGTGGATATCACAAATTATGTGATGCACACTTACGGTCACCCGCTGCATGCATTTGACGCTGATGCCATCAATGGCAATGCGGTTATTGTCCGCCAAGCCAAAGCCGGAGAGAAGCTCATCACCCTAGATGATGTAGATCGTGAGTTGGACACTACCGACATGATTATTGCGGATGCCAATGGACCAATGTGTATTGCTGGAGTATTAGGCGGAAAAACCAGCGGTGTTAGTGATTCAACCAAAAATGTATACCTCGAAGGCGCCTATTTTGACGCTGTTCGAGTTCGAAAAACAGCCAAGCGTCACGCCATCAATTCCGATGCGAGCTACCGCTACGAACGTGGCGTCGATCCGAATATTACGGCACAGGCTCACGCTTATGCCATTGCCTTGCTCATTGAACATGCAGATGCTAAAGTGAGCGATGTAGATCTAGTGGGCACCTCAGAATTCCCTTGCCAAGAGGTAAGCTTTAGTTTTTCTAAAGTCATGCAACTCATCGGCCTTGAACTGAGCACAGAGATGGTCGATTTGATTTTGAAACAATTGGATTTCAAGATTATCGCCATGAACGGCGACACGTGGCATGTTGCTGTGCCAACCTACCGCGTAGATGTAACCCGCGATGTAGATATTGCAGAAGAGATTCTACGCATCTATGGCTTCAATAAAGTTGAAGTTCCCGCCCAAATGCGCATCAGTGTGGCTCCGCATGATCCACGACCTGAGAAATTGGAAAAAAGCATCCTAAACCAACTAACAGGAAATGGTTTCTTCGAAATCATGAACAATAGTTTGGCTAAGGGTGAAGATTATGAAGTGCTTCAACCAGAAGTGCGCGCCAACCTCGTTGAAATGCTTAATCCTTTGAGCATGGATTTAAACGTGATGCGTGCAAACCTGCTCTTCGGAGGATTGCAAGCCATCAGCTTCAATCAAAAACGCCAACAACCTAACCTCAGATTATTTGAGCGCGGTAAAACTTACGGACAAGGGGCTAATGGCTACTTTGAAAACACCCAGCTGGACCTGTTCGCAGCTGGAAACTTCGGAGAAGACCACTGGAACACCTCAGCGCTAAGCAATGATTACTTCTGGCTGAAGGGTTTGATGGAAGGTCTCTTGAAAAGAATGGGACTAAGCGTAGAGTTCAAGGCGAGCTCGCATTCTTTGTACGGAGAATACGTGGAAATTAAATTGGGCAAAAGCAGTATAGGTGCACTCGGTACCGTTCATCCAAAAGTGCTCAAGCATTTTGATATCAAAGGTGGTGCCGTTCACGCAAGTCTTGATTGGGCGCGTTGCAATGATGCCGTACTTTCCCGAGGGGTCCAATTCTTCGATGCATTGCCAAAATTCCCTTCTGTACGTAGAGATCTTGCTCTTCTAGTGGATCGGAATGAGGCCTATGCCAACTTAGAGCAAATCATCGCTCAGACGGGTAAAGGACTTCTAACACACAGCTTCCTATTTGATGTATACGAGGGTGACAAGTTGCCTGCTGACAAAAAGAGCTACGCCATCGGCATGATTTTCCAAGATGCCAATAAGACACTCAACGACAAGGCGGTGGACAAGACTGTTTCGCGCATTGTTGACCAGCTGAACAAACGTGCTGGTGCTGTGTTGAGGCAGTAAGATGATCAAAGTCGCCTGGGCACCTATTTACCACCACCCCCTTCCGGAAAACCACCGCTTTCCCATGGCGAAGTACAGCCTCTTGCCAGAGCAGCTGTTTTATGAAGGCACCTTAGCTGAGGTGAACATTCATTCTCCTGGCATGCTGCCTGAGGAACGTATTCTTCGCACACACAGCGCTGAATATTGGGCCGAGCTCAAAAACCTCACCTTACCAGGTAAAGCGCAACGAAAAATTGGATTCCCCCTCTCCCAGCAACTGATCGATCGTGAGCGTACCATATGCCAAGGCACCGTTGACCTCGCTGTTCATGCCTTAACCCATCAAAGCGCAGGACTAAATGTAGCAGGCGGCACACACCATGCCTATTACGATCGAGGCGAAGGATTTTGCATTCTAAACGACATTGTAATTGGCGCTCACCACCTCATCGATTTTCACGGCCTCGATCGCATTTTGGTTATCGATCTCGATGTACATCAAGGTAATGGAACAGCAGTTCTAGCTCAAGGGGATGAACGCATCTATACCTTTTCAATGCACGGCGCTAAAAACTACCCGTACCACAAGGAAGCATCAGATTGGGACATTGCACTCGAAGATTTTACCGGGGACGAGGTATACCTCAAGCTTCTTGAAGAGGCGCTCGACCAATTATTCGCGGACTACCAGCCTCAGTTCGTCTTTTTCCAAAGCGGCGTGGATGTTTTACAAGGGGACAAACTCGGAAGAATGGGGCTATCCTTGCAAGGCTGCAAACGTAGGGACGAAATGGTCTTCGAACACTGTAAAAATACAGAGATTCCCGTCGTTGCAGTCATGGGCGGCGGCTACAGTCCAGAGATTAAAACCATCATTGAGGCGCATGCCAACACATTCCGATTGGCGCAGTATT
>CAJXTR010000085.1 GCA_913060465.1 uncultured Cryomorphaceae bacterium
ATTCCCTTATAAATCCAACCGAAAATAGTTGTTTATGACTAAGCATCATTCGGATCTATCACAGGAAAATAAGGAATACGACGGACTTTACCACCCGTCCTTTGAGCACGATTCCTGCGGAATTGGCTTTGTTGCGAACCTAAATGGTTCAAAATCTAGAAACGTAGTGCAGGGTGCTCTCACCATGCTCGAAAACATGGAGCACCGCGGGGGACAGGGCGCAGAGCCAACTTCCGGTGATGGCGCGGGCATACTTGTGCAGATTCCACATAAATTTTTATCCATTGAAGTAAGGCAATTAGGATTCGCGCTCCCAGAGCAAGGAACCTATGGCGTTGGGAACACCTTTTTTCCAAAAGAGGATAGTTTAAGGGCAAAGTGTTTGGTGGAATTGGAAAAATACATTGCCAATTTCAAGCTCAACCTTCTCGGATACAGGGATGTACCAGTCAACAACGAACCGTTAGGAAAGAGCGCTAAGGACTCAGAGCCGGCGCATATTCAGTTTTTCGTGGCGCCGAAAGAGGCGATGGACGAAGATACTTTGGAGCGCAAGATGGTCGTGCTGCGCAAATACGCCAACCGTACCATTCACCAGCTATTTCCATCAACCTACGATAGTTTTTACATCAGCTCGCTTAGTTGTAGAACCTTGATTTACAAGGGGCAATTGACTACGGAGCAGTTGCAGCAATACTTCTTAGACCTTCAACGCGACACTTTTGAAAGTGCTTTGGCCCTGGTCCACAGTCGTTTTTCAACCAATACTACCCCTAAGTGGAAATTGGCCCAGCCGTTCCGCTACATCGCGCACAACGGGGAGATCAACACCATTGCAGGTAACGTCAACGGGATGAGCAGTAAGACTGCCTTATTCAAGGACAGCTTGTTTTCTGAGCAAGAACTAGAACTCATTCACCCGATCTGTGACGTTCGTCGCTCAGACAGTTCGAATCTAGATAACGTCGTTGAGATTTTAACGGCCTCGGGTCGTTCGCTTCCTCACGCGATGATGATGTTGGTGCCAGAGGCGTATGAGAATGACGCCAATATGCCGCAGTACAAAAAGGATTTCTACGGATACCATGCCCACCTCATGGAGGCCTGGGACGGTCCAGCCTCGTTGTCCTTTACTGACGGTAAGGTAGTAGGTGCCGTGCTTGACCGCAACGGATTACGTCCTTCGCGCTACACCTTAACCAAGGATGGCATGGTCATCATGTCGTCTGAAGCCGGCTCATTGCCTGTAGCCCCCGCAAATGTGTTGAAGAAAGGCCGTCTGGAGCCTGGTAAAATGTTTGTTGCTGACCTGCAACAAGGCCGCATTATTACCGACGAAGAACTTAAAGAGGAAATTTGTAAAGCCAAACCTTATGGCCAGTGGTTGGCTGATGGGGAGCTCAGGCTAGAAGATCTCCCTGCGGTGAATGAAAAAGCTTTAGGAAACAGCACCTACGAAGAACGTTTACGCTTCCATGGGTATACGAAAGAAGAGGTAGAGCGCGTCTTACTCCCTATGTTCAATGAGGCCAAAGAGGCCATTGGTTCTATGGGAGCGGATAATCCAATTGCAGCGCTGAGTGAGCAACCACAGCACTTGAGTCATTACTTCCGTCAGCGTTTTGCACAGGTGAGTAATCCTCCGATCGACAGTATTCGCGAGCGTTCAGTGATGTCTTTGACAGCACTTTTGGGCAAGACGCGTAATGTCCTAGATGCTACCGGTGAGCACTGTCGTAAGATCCGCATTGAACAACCAGTGCTGACCAACGGTGAACTCCAGAAACTGCGCAACATCTCGGCGCCAGGCTTTGCTTCGCACGAAATAGAAAGTCTGTTTTATGCAGATAACCCAGAGACCGGGCTAGAAAACGCGATCAAGAGTATCTGTAAAGAGGCCGATTTCGCAGTGAAATCGGGCAACAACCTATTGATTATTTCTGATCGCAATGCCGATAAGAACCGAGTTGCCATACCATCGCTTTTGGCAGTGGGCGCCATTCATCACTACTTGATTAAACAAGGTGTGCGCTCTAATGTGAGCCTTATTGTTGAATGTGGAGACGCTAGAAGCACGCATCATTTTGCAACACTTCTTGGCTACGGAGCCAATGCGATTAACCCGTACATGGTGTACGATATCCTGCGTCATTCTCTGAAAGAAGGGAGGGTAGAATCTACTTCAGCTAATACTGAGTTAGACGCTTATTTTGAGAAGGTTAAGAATTACCAAAAGGCAATTGGCAAGGGGCTATTGAAGATCTTCGCCAAGATGGGCATCTCTACTTTGGAGAGCTACCAGGGCGCTCAGATTTTTGAACCCATTGGTCTAAACGGCCGTGTCGTAGGAACGTGTTTCCGCGGCTCACTCAGCCGCATTGGTGGTTTGGATTTCGAGCACATCGCGAAGGAACAACTTGATAAGTTGGACGCAGCCGTAAAACATAGCGATGAAACTCTGCCGTACGGCGGGGTGTACCATTGGCGCGTGAACGGTGAATACCACCATATGAATCCGCGTACCATTACGGCATTGCAACGTGCTTGTCGTGAAGGCAATTACGAGCACTTCAAGAATTACAGCGCATTATTGGATGGAAACGGACGCTCGTTGCGCCACTTGTTGGAATTTAAGCAGCGTCCATCCGTTCCACTAGAAGAGGTGGAAGCGGTAGAAAACATCTTGAAGCGCTTTGCTACTGGGGCCATGTCTTTTGGTTCTATATCGCACGAAGCCCACAGCACGCTTGCAGTGGCGATGAATAGAATAGGGGCTAAATCGAACTCAGGTGAAGGTGGTGAAGACGAGATCCGCTTTGGCACCAAGGAGAACGGCGATAGCGAAAACAGTGCGATTAAGCAGATTGCCTCTGGCCGATTCGGGGTAACGATCAATTACCTCGCAAACGCTGTTGAACTACAGATCAAAATGGCTCAAGGCGCTAAACCTGGTGAAGGTGGGCACTTGCCTGGGCACAAGGTGGACGATTGGATTGGACGCGTACGTCATTCCACTCCAGGGGTAGGTTTGATTTCTCCGCCACCGCATCACGATATTTATTCGATTGAGGATTTGGCTCAATTAATCTATGACCTCAAACGTGCCAACCCTAAGGCAAGAGTGAGTGTGAAGCTTGTTTCTTTAGCTGGGGTAGGGACTATTGCTACCGGTGTTGTAAAAGCCAAGGCCGATACCGTACTTATCTCAGGAATGGACGGCGGTACAGGTGCTTCACCACTGAGTTCTATCCAACACGCAGGGGTGCCATGGGAACTCGGCTTGGCAGAGGCGCACCAAACATTGGTGAGCAGCCGATTAAGAGACCGCGTTTTGCTCCAAACCGACGGGATGATTCGCACCGGTAGAGATTTGGCTATTGCTACCTTACTAGGTGCTGAAGAATGGGGTGTTGCAACGGCAGCCTTGATTGCAGAAGGGTGTATCATGATGCGTAAATGTCATTTGAATACATGTCCAGTAGGTATTGCGACGCAGAATCCAGAGCTACGCAAGTTGTTCTCAGGAAAGCCAGAGCACGTGATCAATATGTTCTCTTTCATGGCGCAAGAACTTCGCGAGATTATGGCGGAATTGGGCTTTAGAACCATCGAAGAAATGGTTGGACAAGCGCATGTATTGAAACAGAATACAAAGGCAGGCAACTGGAAAGCGGCATTATTGAATTTAGAACCACTGCTGAAATACGCGGATTGGAGTAAGACCACCAAGGGATATCCATCGCAGCCTATTCCATCTACCGCATTAGATACTTCCATGGTAGAGGCCGTGCACAAGTACAAAGCGGATCCAAATCCGGCGCAGTATTCTTTCGAAATTCTCAACACGGACCGTTCTACTGGGACCACAGCGAGCCATGAGGTAGCTAAATGGCGTGGCAGCGCGGGATTACCGGGTGATGCACTCACATTCAACCTTGTAGGTTCTGCGGGTCAAAGCTTTGGTGCTTTTGGTGCACGCGGACTTACCTTCAATCTTATAGGAGAGAGCAACGACTACACTGGTAAAGGCCTTAGTGGTGCGAAAATTATTATTCGTAAACCTGAAGATGCCACAATTGTAGCGCACGACAATATCATTTGTGGAAACGTTGCCTTGTACGGAGCGACCTCCGGTGAGCTCTATGTAAATGGAATAGCCGGTGAACGTTTCTGTGTGCGAAATTCAGGTGCCAAGGCCATTGTAGAAGGAGTTGGTGACCACGGACTGGAATACATGACCGGTGGTGAAGCCATCATCTTGGGTACCACGGGTAAAAACTTCGGTGCAGGGATGAGTGGTGGAATCGCATACGTCCTTGATGCTGATGGCACCCTTGAGAGCAGATTTAACAACGACAGCGCTGATCTTGAGCAGCCAACTACTGAAGAATTAACCTATTTACAATCCCGCATTCAGGCGCATTTGGACCTTACAGGTAGCGAGCGTGCTAAGGCATTGCTGGGCGATTGGAATACTGCTTCAGGCCAATTTGTCAAAGTATTCCCAAGAGATTACAAACGCGTTCTAGAAGCGAAAAAAGCACAAGCACATGGGTAAGGATACCGGATTTTTAGAAGTAAATCGCCAAGGGCCGGCTATGCGCCAGCCTGAGGAGCGAGTTAAAGATTACAAAGAACATTACTTGCCGCTAGGCGAAAAAGCCACTGAGCAAGCTTCGCGCTGCATGGACTGCGGTGTGCCTTTTTGCAACTCAGGATGTCCACTAGGCAACCGTATTCCTGAGTTTAACGACGCGGTGTATCGTGGCGACTACAAGGAAGCATACAGCGTTTTGCGTACGACGAACAACTTCCCTGAATTCACGGGTAGAATTTGTCCTGCGCCTTGTGAGGCAGCCTGTGTATTAGGCATCAATAACAACCCGGTAACTATTGAATTCATTGAAAAAGAAATCAGTGAAAAGGCCTGGGAAGAAGGTTGGGTAGTACCAAAGCTACCCGTGGTTAGAACGGGTAAAAGCGTAGCCGTTGTAGGTGCAGGCCCTGCTGGTTTAGCTGCTGCGGACCAATTGAACCAAAAAGGCCACCGCGTTAAAGTATTCGAACGCGATGCTCGTGTTGGAGGACTATTGACCTACGGTATTCCCGATTATAAACTTGAAAAGCACGTGGTGGCACGCCGAGCGGCCATCATGGAAGAAGAGGGCGTAGTATTTCAATGCAATACGGAGATTGGTACAGACATTACGCTAGAAGAGCTTCGTGAATCTTTCGATGCTGTGCTCATCACCATCGGTTCAAAGCAACCTAGAGATATCCGTGCTAAGGGAAGAGAAGCACAAGGCGTTCATTTTGCGATGGACTTCTTGCACTTGAACAACCAAAAGGTCGCAGGTGATGCGCCTGTAGGTCAGGACATCACAGCCAAGGATAAAACAGTTCTTGTTATTGGCGGGGGAGATACTGGTTCGGATTGTATCGGTACCTCTATTCGTCAAGGGGCTAAGGAGGTGATCCAGGTGACCATTGAAGAGCAACCACCGTTGGAGCGCGCTGAGAATAACCCTTGGCCAGAGTGGCCGAAGATTATGCGTACGTCGTCTTCTCATGAAGAAGGCTGTGAACGTATTTGGGGATTGAATGCAACCTCTTTCAATGCGGATGAACATGGAAATCTGGTCAGCGTGAGCTTTGATGAAGTTCGCGGTGAGGAATTGGCCGGTAGATGGCAATTTGTTCCAACCGGAACCCAGCGCACCATTGAATGTGATATGGCCGTATTGGCTATTGGTTTCGTCCATCCAGAGCACGAAGGTCTGGTGAGCGGTGCAGGCTTATCAACAGATCCACGCGGAAATATTGCTGCGGAAGGTTTTAAGACAAGTGTAGAGGGGGTATTCACTGCCGGGGATGCGCGCAGAGGGCAGAGCTTGGTGGTTTGGGCCATCGCTGAAGGTCGACAGGTAGCTGAGGCAATAGATGTATCTTTATCGAAAGCCTAAGCCAAATGAGATATCTATCCCTTTCGATTTTCGTATTGCTACTGTCTTGTAATGCACCTGAAAAAAATCCAACGAAATCACTCTTCAATGGCGAAGACCTCAGTGGTTGGCATTTGTACAATCAAGGGGATGTGCCTTCGATTTGGTTTGTGGAAGATGGATTATTGACCTGCGATCCTGCACACGAAGGGGAGTATGGGGATTTAGTGACCAATTTCTCCTACGAAGGATCCTACACGCTGAATTGTGAATGGAAGGTGGACAGTGGTGGCAACAGTGGAATTTTTCTCCATGTGGTCGAAGCAGAATCCATCGCGGCTCCATGGATGAGTGGAGTAGAGTACCAGATTTTAGACCACTCGGACACCACAAATCATAATTACGGTGATCCTACTAGGATGAGCGGTGCCTTCTATGGCTTTCAAGTATTACCGGATTCTGTTCCGTATAATCAGGGCGACTGGAATCGGACACGCATCGTTGTGAATGATAACATTATTACCTTCTTTCTAAATGGTGTGCAGACTGCAGAAATGGATTTGAGCACGCAAGAATGGCGGAATGCAGTGGCCAATTCAAAATTTGCTGAATACCCTGATTTTGGTAAACCCCGTCGTGGAAAAATTGCACTGCAAGCTTGGAAAGGCCGCGTTCAATTCCGACGCATCGCATTAATGCAACGCCATTAATTATTCTGCAGAGCGTAGGCGTTTAGGGTAATGGCAATACACAACCAAACCACATAAGGAGTCAACAACCAAGTTACTTTCGGTAGGTGAGGTTTCGCAATTAAAGCCATTGCACCCACAATAAATACAAGGACTATTATTTCTACTAGAGCCCATCCCATCCAATGCAGGTCGAAGAATAGAGGGTTCCATGCGATATTGAAAACGAGTTGGATGGCGTAAACCCATAGGATGGTGTTGCGCATGCTTTCGATTTGTACGGCCTTATTCATGAAAATGCTTAAACAGATCATGATCAAGGTCCACGAGGCACCAAATACCCAACCTGGAGGCGTCCACGGTGCTTTGTTCAGGTTAGTATACCAAGATCCCAACGGGCCTTCGCCCATTAGGTAACTGCCCAAAGCGAGGGCACCAAAATTCA